>DASYRU010000091.1:0-5457 GCA_036004165.1 Actinomycetota bacterium | reverse complement strand
GAGGATCCCGCCGGCCACCGCCGAGCCGGTCAGCTCGTGGTGCGCGACGATCAGCTCGCGCAGGAACACCAGCTCGATCTCGTCCGGGCGGTGGGGCAGCACCAGCTCGTCGTTCAGCCGCTGCAGGGCGCGCGCGTCGGGGTCGTAGAGGAACAGCTCGCCGCCGCTCATGCCGGCGCCGAGGTTGCGCCCGACCGGGCCGAGCACGATGACCGTGCCGCCGGTCATGTACTCGCCGCCGTGGTCGCCGACCCCCTCGACCACCGCCGTGGCCCCGGAGTTGCGCACCGCGAAGCGCTCGCCGGCGCGGCCGGCGCAGAACAGCTCTCCCCTGGTCGCCCCGTACAGGGCGGTGTTGCCGATCAGCACCGGGTCGCCGGCGTCGTCGGCCGGTCCGCGGATGACCATGCGGCCGCCGCCCATGCCCTTGCCGGCGTAGTCGTTGACCGCGCCGGTCAGCCGCAGGTCGATCCCTGGGGCCAGGAAGGCGCCGAAGCTCTGCCCGGCGGTGCCCTCGAACTCGATGCGGGCACGGCCGGCGGGCGGCCGCGAGCCGAAGGCGGCGCCCACCGCGACCCCGAGCCGGGCGCCGACCGAACGGTCGGTGTTGGCGATCGGGTAGCTGAGGTGCACCAGGTCGCCCCGGAGCAGACCCGGCATCGCCTCCTCGAAGACCCGGTCGCCCAGGGCCGAGCGTGGCCGCTGGATCGGCGCCGGCGCCACGAACGCGCGCGGCGCCTCCGGCTCGCCGGCGGCGAGCAGCGGGGTGAGGTCGAGCCGGTCGGCGCGTGGGTCGCCGGTGGTCCGCTGGGCGAGCAGGTCGACCCGGCCGACGGCCTCGTCGACGCTGCGCAGGCCGAGGCCGGCGAGCAGCTCGCGGACCTCCTGGGCCACGTACTCGAGGTAGTGGACGACCATGTCGGGCGTGCCGGAGAACTTCGCCCGCAGGTCGGGCCGCTGGGTGGCGATGCCGACCGGGCAGTTGTCCTGGTGGCAGGTGCGGACCATCAGGCAGCCCTCGGCGAGCAGGGTCGCGGTGCCGAAGCCGAACTCGTCGGCCCCCAGCAGGGCGGCGAGCAGCACGTCGCGGCCGGTCTTGAGGCCGCCGTCGACCCGCACGCGGCAGCGCGAGCGCAGGTCGTTGGCGACCAGGGCCTGCTGCGTCTCGGCCAGGCCGAGCTCCCACGGCGCGCCGGCATGCTTGATCGAGGACAGCGGGCTGGCGCCGGTGCCGCCGTCGGCGCCGGAGATCATCACCACGTCGGCGAGCGACTTGACCACCCCGGCGGCCACCGTGCCGACCCCGGCCTCGGCGACCAGCTTGACCGACACCTCGGCGTCCGGGTTGGCCTGCTTCAGGTCGAAGACGAGCTGCGCCAGGTCCTCGATCGAGTAGATGTCGTGGTGGGGCGGTGGCGAGATCAGCGCCACCCCCGGCTGGGTGTGGCGAAGCCTGGCGATCTCGGCGGACACCTTGTGGCCGGGGAGCTGGCCGCCCTCCCCCGGCTTGGAGCCCTGGGCGATCTTGATCTGCAGCTCCACCGCGCTGGCCAGGTAGGCCGGGGTGACGCCGAAGCGGCCGGAGGCGACCTGCTTGATCGCCGAGCTGCGCTCGGTGCCGAACCGGGCCGGGTCCTCGCCGCCCTCGCCGGAGTTCGAGCGGCCGCCGACCCGGTTGAGGGCGACCGCGAGCGTCTCGTGGGCCTCCGGGGACAGCGAGCCGAGGCTCATGGCGGCGGTCGAGAAACGGCGCAGGATGTCGGTCGCCGGCTCGACCTCCTCCAGCGGGACGGGCGGCCCGGCGGGGCTGACCTCGAGCAGGTCGCGCAGGGCGGCGGGCGCCCGCTGGTTGACCAGCTTGGCGAAGTGCCGGTAGCGCTCGTAGCCGCCGCCCTTGACGGCCTGCTGCAGCAGGTGCGCGCCGCGCTTGGAGCCCTTCATGTCGGCCCCTTCGCGGACAGTGTGGTGCAGCGCCTGCATCACCTCGGGGTTGGTGGCGTGGTATTCGCCGCCGGGGCGGTGCTTGAACCAGCCGGGGTTCCCCAGCCTCGCCACCTCGGCGTGGCCGGCCCGCTGGCGGTCGAGCGCCTCGCAGGCCAGCTCGGTGAAGCCGGCGCCGCCGATCGGGGAGGGCGTGCCGGCGAAGCAGGTGGCGACCACCTCGGCGTCCAGCCCGACCGCCTCGAAGATCTGCGCCCCCCGGTAGGCGTCGAGCACGGAGATGCCCATCTTCGACATGATCTTGAAGACGCCCTCCTCGAGGGCGTGCACGTAGTGGTCCTGCGCCGCGGCCGCCTCCTGCTCGCCCGCCAGGGCGGCCACGGTGCGCAGGGTCAGCCGGGGACAGATAGCGTCGGCCCCGTAGCCGAGCAGGGCGGCCGCGTGGTGGGAGTCGCATGGCTCGCCGCTGTCGGCGACCAGGCTGGTCTGGGTGGCCAGCCCCTCCCGCAGCAGCCGCTGCTGCACCGCCCCGACGGCCAGCAGCGAAGGCACGGGCACCCGCCCACCATCCCCGTACGACCGTGAGGCTGCCGCCTTCGGCTCGATGAGCCCCCCGGACCCCCCGGCGTCGGAGATGACCAGCAGGTCGGCGCCGTCCCGCACCGCGGCCGCCGCCTCCTCGCCGAGGCGCAGGCAGGCCGACCGCAGGCCGGCAGGGCCCTCCTTCGCCGGCCAGCTGGCGTCGAGCACCCGCGTCGTCAGCCCAAGGGACGGGGAGGCCAGCGACTCCAGCCCGTCGGGGGTGACCACGAAGCTGGGCAGCTCCACCAGCCGCGCCGCGTCCGGCTCCTCCCGCAGCAGCGGCCGGCGCCGTCCCAGCAGGGTCCGCTTGGAGAGCACGTGCCGCTCGCGCAGATGGTCGATCGGCGGGTTGGTGACCTGGGCGAAGCGCTGGCGCAGGTAGTGGCCGACGGGCCTGGCGGTGACCCCGAGCACGGCCGGTGGGGTGTCGTCGCCCATCGAGGCGATCGGTTCCTTGCCGGCGGTCGCCATCGGGCGCAGCACGGTCGAGATCAGCTCCCTGGTGAAGCCGAAGACGACCTGGGCGGCGCCGAGGGCCCGGTCGTCGGCCGGGGCCGCCACCGGGGCGCCCGCCTCGGCGGTGCGCAGGTGCTCGTCGACCCAGGCGCTCCAGGGGCGGGCGGCGGCCAACTCGGCCTTGAGCTCGCCGTCGGTGAGCAGGCCCCGTTCCGGGTCGACGCAGAGCATCTCGCCCGGTCCCAGCCGGCCGCGGCGCACCCGACCACGGCCGGACACCTCGACCGCGCCGGCCTCCGAGGCGCAGACGACCAGGCCGTCCTCGCACGCCTCCCAGCGCAGCGGTCGCAGCCCGTTGCGGTCGAGCGCCGCCCCGACCAGACGCCCGTCGGTGAACACCAGCCCCGCCGGGCCGTCCCACGGCTCGGTGAGGCAGGCGTGGTAGCGGTAGAAGTCGCGCAGCTCCTGGCCGACCTCCCGGTCGTGCTCGACCGCGGCCGGGACCAGCATGGCGAGCGCGTGGCGGACGTCGCGGCCGCCCCTGACCAGCAGCTCCACCGCGTTGTCGAGCTTGGCCGAGTCCGAGCCGTCGGGGTCGAGCACCGGCTGCAGCAGTTCGTCGCCAGCCAGCCCGCCGGCGCCGAGGTTGGCCTCGCGCGCCCGCATCCAGGCGACGTTGCCGTCGAGGGTGTTGATCTCGCCGTTGTGACAGAGGAAGCGGAACGGCTGCGCGCGCTCCCAGGACGGGGCGGTGTTGGTGGAGTAGCGCTGGTGGAAGATCGCGAACGGCACGGCCAGCGCCGGGTCGGTCAGGTCGGGGTAGAAGGCGGCGAGCTGGTCGGCGGCGCAGAGCGCCTTGTAGGTGACCGTCCGGGTCGAGCAGGAGGCGAGATACAGGGCAGCGCCCGCCGCCGCGGCCTTGCGCGTGGCGGCGCGCCCGGCCCGGAAGCAGCGGCGCTCGGCGGCTTCCGCGTCGCCGTCGGGGGCCAGGAAGACCGCCTGCTCGATGGTGGGCGCCAAGGCCCTGGCGAGCGTGCCGAGCGCGCCCTCGTCGACCGGCACCACCCGCCAGCGCAGCAGCTCCAGCGCCTCGGCGGCCAGCGCCTCCTCGACCGCCAGGCGGGCGGCCGCGGCGCCGTGCGGGTCTCTTGGCAGGAACGCCATGGCGACCCCGACCCGCCCGCGCGGGGATTCCGTGGGGCGGCCGCCTTCGCCGGTGCCATCCAGGAACGGGGCCGCGAGCGGGAGCAGCACGCCCGCCCCGTCGCCGGTGCGCGCGTCGGCCGCCACCGCCCCGCGGTGGCGCAGGCGCTGCAGGCCGATGAGGGCGGTGTCCACGATGGCCCTGCTGGGCCGGCCTCGTACGTCGGCGACGAAGCCGATGCCACAGGCGTCGCGCTCGTCGCGACGCGGGTCATACAGAGTCCTGCTGCCGCCGGCAGCTTGAGGACTGCGCGCGCGGCCCTCCAGGACGCGACCGTCCATCTCGCCTCCGTTCGCACTGCTACGGGCAGACGCCGGAGGTCGCGCAACGGGACGACGGTGTCCAGGGACACGAAACGGCGCCCGACGTGCGAGCGCCGTTGCTCAGATTGAAAAGGGTACGGAGGGTCATGCAGGTCGTCAACACTACGGCGACGTAGTTCCGGTATGTCCTCGCGCGTGTTTGCGGCCGGCCAGGGCGCCCACCGCGGCGCCGAGCGCGAGCAGCCCGATGCCGGCGGCCAGCAGCCGCAGGAACGGGCCGGGCTCGGCCCGGGTGGGCGGTGCTCTGGCGGGCAGGCCGGGGACGGGTTCCGGTCGGCGTGCCTGCTGGGGGACGACCACGCCGAGGCGCAGGGCGAGCTGGCCCAGCGGCGCGAGCCGGGCGGGGCCGCCGTCGGCGGGCAGCTCGATGACGACCCGCTCGAACGGCTGGCGGACGGCACCGTCCCGCATCACCCGTGGCATCCCAAGCGGCCTGCCGAACCGGTCGGTGGCCCGCCGCCAGTCGTCCGGCGACGCCCCCGCCGGGTCGGTCCCCAGGTAGACGCGGGCGATCGCCTCGACGTTGAGGAACACGCGGGCCTCGGCGTCGGTGGGCGGTGGCGGCCCCGACGGGAGCGGTATGTTGGCGGCCTCCAGCCCGCGCGGGTCGAGCTTGGCAAGCAGCAGCAGCAGGTCGGCCGGACGGACGGACGGCCGTTTGCCGGCGGTGCTGGGGACCGCACCGAGCAGCATGGTGTCGAAGGCCTGCAGCGCGGGGCCGTCGCTCGACCACACCGAGCCGAGCGGCCGCCCGAGGACCGTCTTGCCGCCGAGCGCCTGGTAGGCGGCGTGGAACGTGCCGAGGTCGCTGTCGAGGACCCGGAAGCCCCCGCAGGCCGACCCGGTGACGTTGGAGAACACGCCGCCGGGGACCGGGAGGTTCTCGGCGACCGGGTCGAGCGCCGCCGGCTCGACCTGCCAGAGCTGCACCCGCGAGAAGCTCTGGCTGGG
>DASYRU010000090.1:0-1711 GCA_036004165.1 Actinomycetota bacterium | reverse complement strand
GCCAGACGTCGCCGACCCGTTGGTTGGCGTCCAGGATCACGAACCGCCGCCCTCGCCGTGCCAGCTGGTAGCCGACCGCCAGGCCCGCCTGACCGCCGCCGACGATCACCGTCTCGAACCGCTCCGGGGCCGCGGCCGGGGTGGGCTGCGGGTCGTGCCCCTGCTGGGTGGCTTGCCGGTTCATGGCTGCCTCCTTGAGCTTGAAGCGGCCTGGCCGAGGGCGGCGTGCAGCCCACGCAGGAACGCTTCCGGCTGTTCGACGGCGGGGTCGTCGGCGGCGCCAGTTGTGGTCATCGCTTGCTCCTCACGCATCGCTTGTGCGCCTGTACGGCGACAATGCGACCTGGCCAGCAGGCCATGCGTCGGCGGAACCACCCAACTTGGGGCAGATGACCGCGTGGGTGATTCCCGCCAGGGTGGTCAGATGAGCTGGTGCTGGTAGGCGTAGGCCGTGGCCGCGGCACGCGAGGAGACGCCCAGCTTGGTGAGGATGTTGCTCACGTGCCGGTCCACCGTCCGCTCGCTGAGGAACAGGTCGGCGGCGATCGACCGGTTGGTCTGGCCGCCCGCCACCAGGCGCAGCACCTGCAGCTCACGCGCGGTGAGCCCGCCTGCCGTCCTGGCGGCTGGCTTGCTGGTCAGCGCCTCCACCCGGGCCAGGTCCGGCCCGGCCTCCAACTGCCGGAAGACCCAGCGCGCGGCATCGAGCTCCATCTCCGCGCCGTCCTGGTCCCCGAGCTGGCGGCAGGCCAGCCCGATCTGGACCCGGACTCGCGCCGCCTCGTACGGCACCTCCAGGTCCTGCCAGGCCGTCCACGCCTGGCGCAATGTCTGGAGGGCGGCGCGCGCGTCGCCCTCGCCGAGGAGCACGGCGCCCTGGGCGTGGGCGGCCACCGCCCCCAGCAGCGGCGAGGCGAGGTCGTCGGCGAGCTGGGCCAGCTCGTCGGTGGCGGCGTGGGCGGCGCGGACATCACCTGTGGCGAGGATGATCTCGACGTAGGCGGCGAGCAGCTTGGACCGGGCCACGCGGTCGGACGCCTCGTCCATGACGCGGCGGATCGCCGCCGCGGCGGCATCGACCTGTCCCTGGGCCAGCCGCAGCAGGGCCAGGCCAGGCTGCGGCTCCCGTCCGAACTGACTGGCCCGACGGTAGGCCTCCTCGGCGTTGGCGAACTCACCGCGCAGCCGATGCAGCTCGGCCAGTTGGTAGAAGGCCATCCCGGCGGCCGGCTGACCAGGTGGCTCCGAGAACCGCTCGCAGGCCCGCTGCGCCTCCTCCATGGCGTCCAGCCAGGCACCGTGCAGCTGCATGATCTCGGCGCGGTGGACCAGGCACTGGCCGCGGAAGGGGACCAGGTCGGGCTGGGACGCGCACCAGCGGGTCAGCGCGGCCGTCCACTGCCGGGCCCGGCGCAGGTCGAAGATCTCCTGGCACGATTCGATCACGGCGCAGTACACGATCCCGGCGACGACCGGCGACACTTCACCGGCCTCGACGGCGACCATGACCTCGTCCAGCAGGGCCACGCCTGCGGCGGTCTCACCCAGCGGGATCATGGACGCGCCAAGTCCGAGCCGGGCGAGCGCGATCAGGTCCGGGTCGCCGAAGCGCTCGCCGATCTTGGCCGCCTGGTCGAAGGTGGCAGCGGCCGTGGCGGCGTCGCCCTCGACCAGCCGCTGCAGCCCGACCGGGTACAGCAGGTAGCCCTGC
>DASYRU010000089.1:0-11039 GCA_036004165.1 Actinomycetota bacterium | reverse complement strand
CCCCAGGAGCGCCACAGCGGCCCGGCGATCCACTCGCCGCGGCCGAGCAGGTCGCCCGCGGCGGCCGGGTCCTGCTCGGCCAGCGCCCGGACCCGGTCGCGCAGCTCCGCCGGCTCCTCGGGGACGGCCAGCTCGACCGGCCGGGACCCCTCCGGGCTGGCCGTCACCTTGTCCGCACCGCCGGTGCCCGGTCGGTACCGGCGTAGCTCTCGAGGTGCTCGGCGTAGTCGACGAACAGCGGCGCGTCCGGGTCGAAGGGCCGCGCGAGGCTGGCGAAGGCGGTCTTCTTGTCGAGCGCCTCCAGCTTCTGGAGCGCCGCCGGCCGCTCAAGCTCGCGCAGCTCCAGCCGGTCGGCGGCGCGCGCCAGGGCGACCTGGCCGGTGACACCGCGCACCAGCACGCTCGACCAGCCGTCGGCGCTGCCGACGCTGCCGACCGAGAGGTCGGCGCCGTTGCCGAGGAAGTCCGCGCACTCGTCGCAGCCCTTCAGCGCCGCGCCGTGGAAGTCGCGGATCGGCTCCTCGATCAGGGTCTCCCCCCGCTTGTCCTGGACGATCAGCTTGCCGCGGATCACGTCGACCCGGCCGACCTGGTCCAGGCCGATCCCGCGCCGGCGCTGCACCTCCTCGACCATCAGCTTCTCGTAGTTGAAGCTCTTGGTGCACAGCAGGGCGACGGTGAGCACCACCGCGTCGACCCTCGAGGAGCCCCAGAACCAGGGGCGGGCCTGCAGCGCCCTGATGCCCTCGATCTCGCAGGGCGTGCCGACCACCGCGATCCTCGGGTCGGGGCCGAGGTCGAGCCCCCCCAGGTCGAGGTGGCCGAGCGCCATCGTCTGGTTGTAGAAGCTGCCGGCGCACTCGCGCACCTCGGCGGGGGTGCGGGCCAGGAACGCCTCGCCCTTCCACGGGTCGGTGGCGCTCTCCCGGGCCAGCAGCACGCCGTCCAGCTCGCCGGCCTCCAGCAGCGCGATCAGCAGGGCGCTGACCACGCCGCCGTCCTGCGCGCCCTCGACCCCCGGCCGCGCCCGCGCGGACCAGCGCTCGTCGACCGCGTCAAGGCCGCCGCCGTCGGTCCCGGTGAGCTTCCAGGTGGCCTCGTGGCGCAGGCCGCCGCGGGGGCAGAAGTCCCAGCACAGCGAGCAGCCGGTGCACATCTTCACCAGGGCGGGCAGGTCGTCGGCGCCGATCCCGATCGAGTCGCTCGGGCAGACGGCCACGCAGGTGCCGCAATGGATGCAGCGGTCGGCGTCGATCACCGCGTCCTGCAGGTCCCAGAACCAGACCTTCCCAGGCGCCTCCTCGATGCCGTTCATCTCGTCGCGGATCTTGAACCCGGCCATCAGCGCCCCTCTCCCTGGTTCGACCGGGGGGCTAGGCTTGAGCCCCCCGGACCCCCGCTGAGGGCGACACGCAGCTCGCCGTTGGGCAGCCGCCGGCACCACTGGTGGAAGCGCTCGCCGTCGCGGCGCTCTGTCCGGTAGCGCTCCAGCAGGCCGCGCAGGGCGGCGGGGACCTCGTCGGCGGGCCTGGCGCCCTCGACGAAGTCGACGAAGGCGGCGTCGCCGCCGAGGCTGCCGCCAAGCCCGACGTCGACCGCCTCGACGATCGCGTCGCCGGTCTTGGCGACCTCCCCGCGCAGGCCGATGTCGGCGATCTGCGGCTGGGCGCACGAGGCCGAGCAGCCCGACAGGTGCAGCCGGATGATCTCCTCGCCCCCGAGGTCGAGGTTGCGGTCCAGCCAGCGGGCCCACTGGGCGGCCCTCGCCTTGGTCTCCACGATCGCGAAGCGGCAGAACTCGCTGCCGGTGCAGGCGACCGCGCCGCGCTGGAAGGGGCCGGGCGCCGGCGAGTGCTCGGCCAGCAGCGGCTCGGCGAGCAGGCCCTGCAGCCGCTCGTCGGGGACGCCGGTGAGGATGAGGTTCTGGTCGGTGGCCAGCCGCAGCTCGCCTGCGCCGTAGGACACGGCCAGCCTGGCCGCCTCCACCAGGTCGGTGCCTGCCATCCGGCCCACGGTGACGCTGAGGCCGACGTAGTTGTGGCCCCGCTGCCGCTGGGGGTGCACGCCGACGTGGTCGCCGCGGTGGCGTCGCGTCAGCGTCTCCCCCGCGGGGGTGAGGGGGAAGGCCGCGCGGCGCTGCAGCTCCGCGCGGAACCCCTCCGGGCCCAGCTCCTGCACCAGGTAGCGCATCCGGCAGGTCCAGCGGTTCTCGCGGTCGCCCAGCTCGCCGAACAGCTGCGCGATCGCCCGGGTGAGCTCGACCGCCTGCTCGGGGCGGACGAACACGTCGATGTCGGAGGCCATCCGCGGACCGTCGGAGAGCCCGCCGCCGACCAGCAGGTTGAACCCGACGGTGCCGTCGTCGAGGCGGGCCGGCCACAGGCCGACGTCGTTGATCTCGGCCTTGGCGCAGTCCTCGCGGCAGCCGGTCACGCTCATCTTGAACTTGCGCGGCAGGTTGGCGTACTCGCGGTTGCCGGTGAAGAAGTCGGAGATCGCCACCGCCACCGGATAGGCGTCGAGCACCTCGTCGGCGTCCAGCCCCGAGACCGGGCAGCAGAGCACGTTGCGGGCCGAGTCACCGCAGGCCTGGGTGGTGGTGATCCCGACCGCCTCCAGGCGGCGCCAGACCTCCGGCACGTCGCCGATCCGGATCCAGTGGAGCTGGATGTCCTGGCGGGTGGTGAGGTCGAGGAAGCCCTGCCCGAAGACCGGGTTGGGTTCGGGCCCGCGGGCGTGGCGGTCGGCCAGCTCGCCGATCGTGCCGGCCTGCTCGGCGGTCAGGCGCCCGCCGGGGATCTTGATCCGCACCATGAAGGCGTCGCCGCCCTGGCGCTGCGGGTACAGGCCGACCCACTTGAGCCGTTCCATCTCGCCGGGGACGGCCGCGATCGCCTCCGGTCCTTGGGGGGCGTAGCGCTCGATGACCGCCTGGCGCACGTCGAGCGGGTGGCGTTCCAGCTTCCAGCGCTCGATCTGGTTCAGGTTCTGGTGCTCCCGCAGGAACCGCACGCTCAGGCCCCCCTTCCCCCGTTGCGGTAGCCGGCGGCGAGCACGCTGGCGACCTCTGGCCTGGAGAACTCGCGTGGGGGCAGCTGGCCGCGGGACAGCAGGCCGCGGACGGCGGTGCCGGAGAGGGTGACGTGGTCGCCGGGCGGGTGCGGGCAACTGCGGCCGGTGGCCATGGCCTCACACCGGCGGCACCAGAAGGCGTGCTCGAACTTGAGCGGGGTGATCCCCAGCTCGTCGGGCCGGTAGGCGTCGAAGGCCTCCTGGGCGGCGTAGGTGCCGTAGAAGTCACCGACGCCGGCGTGGTCGCGGCCGACGATGAAGTGGGTGCAGCCGTAGTTCTTGCGCACCAGCGCGTGGAAGACCGCCTCGCGCGGGCCGGCGTAGCGCATCGCGGCCGGGAAGGCGCTCAGCAGCACCCGGCCGGCCGGGTAGTAGCGCTCCAGCAGCGCCCGGTAGCTGGCCATGCGCAGCCCCGCCGGCACGTCGTCGTCCTTGGTCTGGCCGACCAGGGGATGCAGCAGCAACCCGTCGACCAGCTCCAGCGCGACCTTGTGGAGGTACTCGTGGGCGCGGTGGACGGGGTTGCGGGTCTGGAAGCCGGCCATGGTGCGCCAGCCGCGGGCGGCGGCCTGGGCGCGGACCTCCGCCGGGAGCAGGCGCGGGCCGAGCTCGGCCGGCGCGGTGGGCAGGCGCAGCACCCGCACCGGCCCGGCGACCAGCGGCCCCTGCCGCGACAGCGTGGCCGCCACCCCCGGGTGGGCGGGATCGGCGGTGCCGAACACCGCCGCCGCCTCGGCCACCGGGTCCGGCCGCCAGGCCTCCTGCACCTCCAGCACCGCCAGCAGGGTGCCGGTCGCATCGCGCAGAGCCAGCCGGTCGGGTGCGCCCCGCAACGCCGGCGGGTCGGCCGCCAGGGTCACCGGCAGGGTCCAGACGGTCCCGTCGGCCAGCCGGCCAGCCTCCACCACCGCGGCGTGGTCGCCGGACCCGATGAACCCTTCCAGCGGCGAGAACGCGCCGACCGCCAGGCACTCCAGGTCGGCCAGCCCGCGACCATCCAGCCGCAGCGTCGGCAGGCGGGCGGCCTCGGCGGCCAGCCCGGCGCGCTCCTGCGGCGGCACCAGCCGGTCGACCAGCCGCCCGCCGTGCGGGTCGGGCAGCACGCCGGCGCGGTCAAGCACGGCGGTCACGACAGGTACCCGCCCTCGTCCAGCACCGCGAGCACCGCCTCGGCCGAGGCCTCCGGCGGCTGCGTCTCGGTCCGCAGCACCAGCTCCGGCGCCAGCGGCGGCTCATATGGGTCGTCGGCCCCGGTGAGCTGGCGCAACTCGCCGCGGTCGTAGCGGGCGTACAGGCCCTTGACGTCGCGTGCCCGGCAGGTCGCCAGGTCGGTCGCGACCCAGACCTCGACGAAGTCGCCGATCAGCGCCCGCAGCTCCTCCCGCACGGCCCGGTACGGCGAGATCGCCGCGGCCAGGACGATCACGCCGTTGCGGCTGAGCAGGTCCGCCACGTACCCGATCCGGCGGATGTTCTCGTCCCGGTCCTGCTTGGAGAAGCCCAGCTCCTTGGAGAGATGCCTGCGCACCACGTCGCCGTCCAGCACCTCGACCGGGCGGCCGGCGCGCGCCAGCCGCTCCTCGACCAGCTTGGCGATGGTCGTCTTGCCAGCTGACGGAAGGCCGGTGAACCAGACGGTCACACCCTTGCCCACGTTGGACTCCTCCTCGACCGATCGGGGACGCCAGGGAGCCCGGCGGATCGAGGAGGACGGGAACGTGGATGCTGGACGTTACCGCCCGCGCGGCGACCGCCGGGCCCCGGGACAGGCGCAGGAGACGACGCGCTGGTAGTCCAGCGCGAGGTTGCGGGTCAGGAGCACAGCGGTCACGCCACTACGCTGCCCTGCTCACGCCGGAGCTGTCAAGCTTCCCGGCCGACGGCCCGACGGCGGACCGGCCCCGCGGATATCATGAGCCGGCAAGCGAGGCGAGCGAGGAGACCAGGTGCGCAAGCGCGAGAGCGACGAGTTCCAGGCGGCCTTCTGGGCGGCCAAGCGGGCGATGGCCGGGGCGACCGAGGCGGCGTTCAACCGTCATGGCGTGCGCGCCGGCCAGCAGTTCATCCTGCAGACGCTGTGGGACGAGGACTGCCTCACGCCCGGTGAGGTCGCCCGCCGCCTTGGGCTGGCCACGCCGACGGTGACCAAGGCCGCCACCCGCATGGAGGCCACCGGCCTGCTCGCCCGCAAGCCGCACCCGACTGACGCCCGGCTGGTCCGCCTCTGCCTCACCGACCGGGGATGGTCCTTGCGGCGGGCGATCGACGACGAGATCCGCCGCCTGAGCGAGCGCGCCCTGCGGACGCTCGACACCGCCGAGCGGGCCGACGCCGTCCGGTTGCTGGTCGAGATCCGCCAGAACCTGACCGGGGCCGAGCGACGCGCAAGGGCGGCCGGGTCGTAGCCTTCCCCTTCCGGACGGCGGGGGCGGAGCGGGCTATGCTCGCAGGCTGGTCGGCGGTCCGAGCGAACCGGAGGGGCGATGCGTCGGTTCATCCGCAACAACAGCCTGTCGCTGGTGACCTTCGGGCTGTTCCTGGTGTTCTGGGTGGCCCAGAGCCTCACCGGCTGGGTGGACGCCAACTATGACCACCAGGACCACCAGCGGCCGACCGAGAGCTACGCGCGCTACCTGCGCAGCGGGCACTTCGTGGAGGCCACCTTCGAGAACTGGGAGAGCGAGTTCCTGCAGATGGGGTTCTACGTGCTGCTCACCGTCTACCTGCGGCAGAAGGGCTCGCCGGAGTCCAAGCCGCTGAAGGGCAAGGAGGAGGTGGACGCCGACCCCCGCCAGGAGCCCGACAGGCGGGACGCGCCGTGGCCGGTGCGCCGCGGCGGCCTGGCCCTGGCCATCTACGAGCGCTCCCTCACCCTGGCGTTGCTGACGCTGTTCCTGCTGTCGTTCGTGCTGCACGCGGCCGGCGGCACGGCCGACTACAACGCCGACCAGCGGGAGCACGGCCAGCCGGCCGTGTCGGTGGCCAGCTACGTGACCACCTCGCACTTCTGGTTCCAGTCGTTCCAGAACTGGCAGAGCGAGTTCATGGCGGTCGGCTCCCTGGTGCTGCTGGGGGTGTTCCTCCGCCAGCGCGGCTCGCCGGAGTCCAAGCCGGTGGCCGCCTCGCACGCGGCCACCGGCAGCGAATAGCCGGCCGGCGCCCTCCGGTCAGCTGGCCGCCTGGGTGTTGGGGTCCGGCCGGCCAGGCCGACCAGCAGCCGCGCCGACTGCCGGCGAACGCGCGGCGCGACCCTGCCCCGCCGCGGGGCTGGCTCGGTGCGGACGGGTGCATCGGGCAGGGCGGAGGTGGCGATCTCGGCGGTCCGTCGGCGAATGACGCTGGCGGCGATGGGCTCGTTCATGGCGTCCCTCCTGCTGGTTGGCGTTGGACTTCATGCTAGACAGCCAACCGGCGAGGAGGAATACTCGACGCAAGGTGTTCTCGGCGATCGGCTTCGGCGACGGAAGGAACATCGGCATCATGACTTTGCGAACCGAAAGACAGCTCGATGACACCGACTGGCGGATCCTGCGCGAGCTGCAGGCGGACGGCCGGCTGTCCTACAACGAGCTCGGCCGGCGGGTCAGCCTGTCGCCGCCGGCGGTCGCCGAGCGGGTGCGGCGACTGGAGGAGGCGGGGATCATCGCCGGCTACCAGGCCCGGGTCGACCCGGCGCGCGCCGGCCTGCCGCTGACCGCGTTCGTGCAGATGCGCTGCAGGCTGGACCAGTGTCTGCTGAAGACCAGCAAGGCCAGCGACTACCCCGAAGTGGTCGAGATCCACAAGCTCAGCGGCGACCACTGCTCGATGCTCAAGGTCCGCGCCGCCTCGATGGAGCACTTCGAGGGGCTGCTGGAACGGCTCGGCAGGCACGGCGAGATGCGCACCTCGGTGGTGCTGTCCACCCAGTACGAGGGCCGCCCAGTGGAGGCGCCGACCGAGGACTTCCTGCGCGCCACCCACAGCCAAGGATGGAGCTGACGCCGGTGAAGCTCGCCGACCGGATGGGCCGGCTGGGGACGGAGTCGGCGTTCGAGGTGCTGGCCAGGGCCCGCGCGCTGGAGCTGACCGGCGCGAAGGTCATCCACCTGGAGATCGGCGAGCCGGACTTCGACACGCCGCCACACATCGTGGCCGCCGCCGGGGACGCCCTCGCCAAGGGACACACCCACTACGTGCCAGCCCCTGGCATTCCGGAGCTCCGCGCGGCGGTGGCGGGGTTCCTGGAGCGGACCGGGCGGCTGCGCACCAGCCCCGACCGGGTGGTGGTGACCCCAGGGGCCAAGCCGATCATGTTCTTCACCATCCTGGCGCTCTGCCAGGATGGCGACGAGGTGCTCTACCCCGACCCGGGCTTCCCGATGTACGAGTCGATCGCCGCCTTCGCCGGCGCCCGGCCGGTGCCGGTGCCGCTGCGGGAGGAGCACGGCTTCCGGATGGACCCGGACGAGCTCGCCTCGCTGGTGACCGACCGCACCAGGCTGGTGATCCTCAACTCTCCCCACAACCCCTGCGGCAGCATGCTGACCAGGGACGACGTCGAGGCGATCGCCAGGGTGGCGCTGGAGCACGACCTGGTGGTGCTGAGCGACGAGGTCTACACCGCGATCCGCTACGGCGGCGACTGCCCCAGCGTCCTCCAGGTCGAGGGGATGGCCGAGCGGACGGTGCTGCTGGACGGCTGGTCCAAGAGCTTCGCGATGACCGGCTGGCGGCTCGGCTTCGGGGTGCTCCCGCCGGCGCTGGTGGAGCCGGTCACCCGGCTGGTGGTCAACTCGGTCTCCTGCACCTCGGCGTTCAGCCAGCACGCGGCGATCGCGGCGCTGGAGGGACCGTCGGCGCCGGTGGAGCAGATGCTCGCCGCGTTCCGTGAGCGGCGCGCGGTGATCGTGGCGGGGCTGAACCGCATCCCCGGGATCTCCTGCCTGGAGCCTGAGGGCGCCTTCTACGTCTTCCCGCGGGTCCGCGACCTTGGGCTGCCCGCCGCGGAGCTGGCAGACCTGCTGCTGGTCCGCGGCGGCGTCGCCTGCCTTCCCGGCACCGCCTTCGGCGCCCACGGCGAGGGGTACCTGCGCTTCTCCTACGCCAACTCGGTGGAGCGGATCCGCGAGGCCCTCGAGGCGATCGAGCTGGTGGTCGGGGAGCTCCCACCGGCTTGAGGGGTTCCGGCGCGCCCCGCCTACGCGGGCGAGCCGGGGCGCAGCTCCACGCAGCAGCCGTCCGGCCGCGGCAGCAGCAGCACCTGCACGCTCCGGTTGCCGAGGCCGCGGACCAGCCCGTCGACGAAGGCGTGGTTGATGGCGCAGACGACCTCCGGGGCGCGCTGTGCCAGCGCCCGGAACGGGCAGTTGCGCAGCGTCACCGCGCCGTCCGCCGCACGGGCGGTGTCGAAGCCGAGCCGGTCGAGCTCCTCGCCGGCCGCCGCCAGGGCGCGCTCGGCGCCCGGACGCCGCAGCCGCCGGCGCTCCCCGGCGAGTGCGCCAAGCTCCATGCCCTTCTGCCTGGCCAGGTCCCTGGCCGCCGGCTCCACCCGACCGGGGTCCTGCCGGCGGAGGGTGTCCAGCAGCAGCTCGGCCAGCAGGTCGTAGCGGCGCTCAGGGATGGTGACCTGCAGCTGGACGTCGGAGGGCTGGTACACCTTCGGCGTGCGGCCGACCCGCCGCGGCCGGCCGGCCGGCGCCTGGTAGCTGGCCGCGAGCAGGCCGACGGCGACCAGCCGGTCGAGATGGAAGGCGGCCAGCTTGCGGGAGATGCCGACCGCGGCGGCGGCCTCCTCGCGGGTCACCGGCCGGCCGCCGCGGCGGACGAACTGGTACAGCCGGCGGCGCACCGGTTCGTCCAGCGCCGCCAGCATGGCGAGCGCGTCGACCGGCGAAGCTCCTTGCATGCGCCGACGATAGCACAAGCCAAGCTGGGCGAAATGTTCCATCACCGGCCTTGACCAGGGGCGCTTGCATGGCCCACTCCTAAAACACTAACGTTCATTGGTGAAACTGCTGCCGAGTGAGCGGAGGCGGCATGGCGCTCAGGCTGCGCGCGGCGAAGGAGCCGGTGAGCTCGCTGGCCGGGCCGTACGGCCACCCGTTCCACCCGGTCCTGGTGACCGTCCCGATCGGCGCCTGGGTGGCCAGCTTCGTCTTCGACCTGGCCTCGCGCTGGTCGGACGAGCCGGTGGTGTTCGCCAAGGGGCCTACTGGCTCCTCGGCCTCGGCCTGGTCGGCGCCCTGGGCGCAGCCGTCTTCGGCTTCCTCGACCTGGTCGCCATCCCTACCGGGACCAGGGCGTTCCGCACCGGCCTGCTGCACATGGCGCTGAACCTCGGGGTGGTGGCCGTCTACACCGGCTCGTTCCTGCTCCGCGGGGGCCGGCTGGACCGGCCGGACGGCGTGCCGGGCGGGCTGATCGCGCTGTCGGCCGCCGCGCTGGCGGTGCTGGCGGTGTCCGGCTGGCTCGGCGGGCGGCTCGCCTACCGCTACGGCGTGCGCGTGGCCGACGAGGCCACCCAGGTCGAGGGATACCAGTGACCCGGTCGGTCGGGCCGACCGGGCGATCGAGACAAGGAGGCAGTCGTGGGTGTCGCGGCGCTGATCACCTGGATCGTCACCGCGCTCGGCGGGTTCGTCCTGCTGGGCACCTGGCTCGGCCGTGGCGGGATGCGGCAGCGGGAGGCCGGCGCGAGCCGCTTCCCCCCTGGGCTGATCTTCGGCCACTTCCTGCTGGCCGCCGCCGGCCTGGTGCTGTGGATCGTCTACCTCGCCACCGACGCCGAGGCGCTCAGCTGGGTCGCGTTCGCCATGCTGCTGGTGGTGGCCCTGCTCGGCTTCACCATGGCGGCCCGCTGGCTGCAGGGGCGCCGGGTCGCCGTGGCGGCCACGGCGGGGACGGGCGCGGCCGTCCCAGCCGAGCAGCATTTTCCCGTCGCGGTGGTGGTGCTGCACGGGCTGCTCGCCGCCACCACCCTGGTGCTGGTCCTGCTGACCGCCCTCGGCGCCGGGGACTGAGGGCAGGAGCTAATGCTGTGACCACGAATGTTCGCAGTGTTGGACGACGCGTAGCCACCGCCTTGACGATCCGAGCGGTGATCCATGTGCCACGGGCTGTTGGTTCGATACCGGGTCCAAGTCCAGCGAAGGCCGGGTCCGCTGCCACCTCCCGCAGGGCGCGTCGCTCCTTCTCTCTCAGTCGGATGGATGCGCTCGTCTTGGCCGGGCGGCGGATGCGGTCAGACCTGGTCGGTGGGCATGATCCACAGCTCGCCGATGGCGGTGTGGCGGGGGCGGGTGACCATGTAGGCGACGCCGTCGGCGATGTCCTCGGGGGCGAGGACCTCGGTCTGCTGGTAGAAGGGGTCGATCATCTGGTTGCGGACCTCGGGCTTGTTGTGCGAGCCCAGTTCGGTGGCCACGCCACCGGGTTCGAGGACACCGACGCGCACGTGCCGCTGGGTGACTTCCTGACGCAGGGACTCGGTGAAGCCCCTCACGCCGAACTTGGTGAAGCTGTACACGCCGTAGCCGTTCCAGGCGACGCGGCCGGCGATCGAGCTGATGTTGACGATGTCGGCGACCCGGCGCTTGCCCTGTTCGGCGGCCTGCAGCAGGTGCGGGAGGGCGGCGCGGGTGATGTAAAGCAGGCCCTGGACGTTGATGGCGATCATGCGGTCCTACTCCTGGGCGTCCGCGCCGACGACGGGGCCCAGGAGCATCAGGCCGGCGTTGTTGACCAGGGTGTCCAACCGTCCGAACCGCTCGACGGTCTGCTGGACGGCCGCCTCGGCCTGGGCGCGGTCGGTGATGTCGGCGTCCACCACCAGCGCGGTGCCGCCCGCCTGGTCGATCTCGGCGGCGAGGGCTTCCAGACGGTCCTGGCGGCGGGCCACCAGCGCGACGGCGGCACCGTGCTCGGCGAGCCGGCGGGCGGTGGCGGCGCCGATACCGCTGCTCGCACCGGTGACGAGGGCGGCGGTG
>DASYRU010000088.1:0-11547 GCA_036004165.1 Actinomycetota bacterium | reverse complement strand
GCCGTTGCCGCCCGACGGTTGCGAATGGGGCACCACCCGGAAGGCGTCGTAGACGCCGTCGACCTTCTTGACCGTCGACAGCACGTGGGCCAGGTGGGAGATGTCGGCCAGCTCGAAGGTGAAGCGCAGCGTCGCCACCCGGTCGCGGCCGGTCGCCACCGTGGCCGACATGATGCTGACGTGGTGGTCGGACAGCACCTCGGTGATGTCGCGCAGCAGCTTGGTCCGGTCGAGCGCCTCGACCTGGATGGTGACCGCGAACACGCTTGGCCCTGAGGTGTCCCACTCCACCTCGATGATGCGGTTCTGGTCGCGGCGCAGGTTGTCGGCGTTGGGGCAGTCCTCGCGGTGGACGCTGACCCCGTGGCCGCGGGTCACGAAGCCGATGATCGGGTCGCGCGGCACCGGCGTGCAGCAGCGGGCCAGCTTCACCCAGACGTCGTCGACGCCCTTGACGATCACGCCGCGGCTGGCCGGCTGCGGCCTGGCCGGGCGGACCGCCCGCTGCAGGATCAGGTCGTCGTCGTCCTCCTGCTCCTGGCCGCCGAGGTCGGCCTGCAGCCGGCTGACGACCGCCACCGCCGACGTCTGGCCGGAGCCGACCGCCGCGTAGAAGGCGTCGAGGCTGGCGAAGCGCATGTCGGCGGCGAGCGCGGTCAGCGCGCCGCCCTGGGTGAGCTTCTGCAGCGGTAGGCCGGCCTTGCGCATCGCGCGGACCAGCGCGTCCTTGCCGGCCTCGATGGCGTCCTCGCGACGCTGCTTGGCGAACCACTGGCGGATCTTGGTGCGGGCCCGCGGCGTCTTGACGATCCCCAGCCAGTCGCGCGAGGGGCCGGCGTCCTGCGCCTTGGAGGTGAAGATCTCGACGTTGTCGCCGTTCTGCAGGGCGTACTCCAGCGGCACCAGCCGCTTGTTGACCCTGGCGCCGACGCAGCGGTGGCCGACCTCGGTGTGGACCGCGTAGGCGAAGTCGATCGGGGTCGCCCCGGCCGGCAGGGGGATCACGTCCCCCTTGGGGGTGAACACGAAGACCTCGTCGACGTACAGGTCGGTCTGGAGATTCTCGATGAAGTCGCGCGGGTCCGCCAGCTCCCGCTGCCAGTCGATCAGCTGGCGCAGCCAGCCCATCTCCTGCTCGGTGGCGACCTTGCCGTCCTTGGTCTTGTAGCGCCAGTGGGCGGCCACGCCGTACTCGGCGGTGCGGTGCATCTGCTTGGTGCGGATCTGGATCTCCAGCGGCTTGCCGCCGGGCCCTACCACGGTGGTATGCAGCGACTGGTAGAGGTTGAACTTGGGCATGGCGATGTAGTCCTTGAAGCGGCCAGGCACCGGCTTCCAGACCGCGTGGACCTGCCCGAGCGCGGCATAGCAGTCCTTGATCGAGTCGACCAGGACACGCACCCCGACCAGGTCGAAGATGTCGGTGAAGTCCTTGCCGCGCACCACCATCTTCTCGTAGATCGAGTAGTAGTGCTTCGGCCGGCCGGTCACGGCGGCGCGCAGCTTCACCTGTTTGAGCTGGGCGTTCACCTGGGCGATGACCTCGGTCAGGTACTGCTCGCCGGCCGGCTGGCGCTCGGCCGTCATGCGCGCGATCTCCTCGTACCGCAGCGGGTAGAGGGTGGCGAAGGCGAGGTCCTCCAGCTCCCACTTGATCTGGTGGATGCCGAGCCGGCTGGCCAGCGGCGCGTAGATCTCCAGGATCTCGCGTGCCTTGCGCTCCTGCTTGTCGCGGTCCAGGTAGCCGACGTCGCGCATGTTGTGCAGCCGGTCGGCCAGCTTGACGACCAGCACCCGGATGTCGCGGGCCATGGCGATGATCATCTTGCGGATCGTCTCGGCCTGGGCGGCCTCCCGGCCCTCGAAGCCGATCCGGTCCAGCTTCACCAGCCCGTCGACGATCGTGGTGACGTCGGCGCCGAAGTCCGCCTCGAGCTCCTCCAGCGTCAGCAGGTCGTCGCCGACGGCGTCGTGGAGCAGGGCAGCGACCACGCTGGTGGCGTCGAGGCCGAGGTCGGCGACGACCGTGGCCACGCCGACGGGGTGGGCGAAGTAGGGGACGCCGGAGGCGCGCCGGCGGCCGGCGTGGCGCTCCTTGGCGACCTCGAAGGCGCGCCGGACGGCGGCCTGGTCGGCCCGCGGGTTGCGGTGGCGCATGCGCCGCAGCAGCGGCTCGACGTCGGGCTCTGGCGGCAGGCCGGCGTCGAAGGGGCGGATGAGGGCGCCGGCGGAGCCGGCGACGTCGGTGGCGGCGCCGTTGTCGGTGGGCGCGCCCGCGACCGGCTGGGGCTCGCGGTCGAGCGCCAGCCCATCGGGAACCGCCGTCGGATGCTGCTGCGCCATCGGCTCACCCACGTTGGTTCGCGGTGCCGCCCGGACCGACCGGTCGCGACCCGCCTGCAATTGCAACTCTACTCCCACCAACGGTACCGTCTGGCGGCTCCATGGTCCACGAAGGTGGCCGGCAGCCGGCTTCCGGGCGGCCGCCGCCTCAACCGCCGATGAAGGTTGCCAGCGCGCGCCCGCGCAGGCGCGCCGGCCGGCCGCGGCGCTGCTCGCTGGCGTCGGCCGAGGCGGCCAGCAGCAGGGCGGCGTTGATCCCCAGCCAGCGCAACGGCTCCGGCTCCCAGCGGCGGGAGCGGTGCTGCACCAGGGGCAGGCGGCACAGCCCGCTGTCGGTCCCGGTGATCAGGTCGGCCAGGGTCCGGCCGGCGAGGTTGGCGGTGGCGACGCCGTCGCCGACGTAGCCGCCCGCCCACGCCAGCCCGCTGGCCCGGTCGAGGCCGACCGACGGGGTCCAGTCGCGTGGCACGCCCAGCGGTCCGCCCCAGCGGTGGCTGATCGGGGCCTCCCCGGCCGCTGGCAGCAGCTCCCGCAGGGCCGCACGCAGCCGCCCGTGGACCCGGTGGTCCCGGTCGTAGGCGGGCCGCACCCGCGACCCGTAGTGGTAGGGGGCGCCGCGCCCGCCGAACGCGATCCTGCCGTCGCGGGTCCGCTGCGCGTACACGAACAGGTGGCCGCCGGCGGCCACGGTCTCCCGGCCGCTCCAGCCGATCTGCTCCCACACCGCGTCCGGCAGCGGCTGGGTGGCGATCATCAGCGAGTAGAGCGGCACCAGCGACCGCGCCGCGCCTGGGAGGGTGGGCGTGAACCCTTCGGTGGCGCGGACCACCACCTCGGCGCGGACCTCGCCGCCGGGGGTGTCCACCCTGCCCGGCCGGATGGCGGTCGCCGGCGTCGCCTCGAAGATGCGCGTGCCCTGCCGCTCCACCACCTCGGCCAGGCCGCGAACCAGCCTGGCCGGGTCGATGGCGGCGCAGTGGGGCGTCCAGCTCGCGCCGAGCAGCCCGGCCGCGCGGATGCGCCCGGCCGCCTGCTCCGGCCCCAGCAGGGCGAGGTCGGTCTCGCCCATGCCCCAGCGGCGGGCCTGCTCCACGTGGGCTCGGATGCGCGCCAGCTGGACCGGGGTGGTCGCAAGCTGCAAGGCGCCGCCCTTGACGAAGTGGCAGTCGATGCCCTCCTGCTCGGCGACCCGGCCGACCTCGTCGACGGTGCCGACCATCTCGCGCTGCAGCGCCACGGTGGCCGCGCGCCCGGCCCGCCTGGCCAGCCTCTCCGGGTCGGTCGGCAGGAACGACGAGCACCAGCCGCCGTTGCGGCCGGACGCCCCGAAGCCGGCGATGTCGCGCTCCAGCACCGCCACCCGCAGCCCCTGGTCGGCCCGGCGCAGGTAGTAGGCGGTCCACAGGCCGCTGTAGCCGGCGCCGACGATCGCCACGTCCACCTCCAGCGGGCCGGGGAGCGGCGCGCGCGGCAGCAGCGGGTCGTCGGCGAGCCGGTCGAGCCACAGCGAGCGGCTGCGGTAGAAGTCGGGACCGGCAGGACTCAACCGTGCCGCGCGCCTCTGCGCACCGCGTCGTCGAGGACCCGGCGGCCGGCCTCGGCGTCCTCCCAGCCGTCGACCTCGACGGTCTTGTCCTCCAGCTGCTTGTAGACGGTGAAGAAGTGCTCGATCTCGCGCAGCAGGTGCGGGGCGACCTGGTCGAGGCTGTGGATGTGGTTCCACAGCGGGTCGGAGAGGGGGACGACCAGCAGCTTCTCGTCGCGGCCCTGGTCGTCGGACATGCGCAGCACGCCGACGATCCTGGTCTCGATCAGGCAGCCGGGGAAGGTCGGCTCGCCGAGCAGCACCATGGCGTCGAGCGGGTCGCCGTCCTCGGCCAGCGTGTCTGGCACGAAACCGTAGTCGGTCGGGTAGTGGACGGGGCTGAACAGCATCCGGTCCAGCCGGATGCGGCCGCTGTCGTGGTCCATCTCGTACTTGTTGCGCGACCCCTTGGGGATCTCGACCACGACCGGGACGGGCTCCTCAGTACCGGATGAGGCTGAAGAACTCATAGCCCGCGATCGCCTTGCGTCCATCCAGGAAGCCGAGCTCGATCAGGGTGGCGATGCCGATGACCTTGCCGCCGAGCCGCTCCACCAGCCGCGCGGCCGCCCGCGCGGTGCCGCCGGTGGCGAGCACGTCGTCGACGATCAGGACCCGCTCGCCGGGCACGATCGCGTCGGCGTGCACCTCCAGGGTGGCGGTCCCGTACTCCAGCGCGTACTCCTCGGCCTCCACCCGGTAGGGCAGCTTGCCGGCCTTGCGGACGGGGACGAAGCCGGCGCCGAAGTGGTAGGCGACCGGCGAGGCGAGGATGAACCCGCGCGCCTCGATGCCGACCACCTTGTCGACGTTGCCCCGGCCGAAGTGCACCACCGTCTCGTCGATCACCGACGAGAAGGCGACCTCGTTGGACAGCAGCGGCGTGATGTCCTTGAACACGATGCCCTGCTGGGGGAAGTCGGGCACGTCGCGGATCAGTGCTCGCAGGCGCTCGATGTCGATGGGCACGGGCGGTCCTTCCTCTCTCGGCTCGGTGGAGGCTAGCGGCGGCGGCGCTTGGCGGGACGGGAGGCCTGCCGCCCGGAGGGCTTGCGCCGCTGCTGGGCCGGGCGTGGCTTCTGGGGCTGGCGCTGGGTGGGCACCGGGGCGACCCCGGCCCGCTCGTCGGCCTCGGCCTCATCTGGCTCGGCCGGAGCGGCCTCCGGCTCGTCCAGCTCGGCGTCCAGCTCCAGCTCCTCCTCGTCGGGCGGGACCTCTGGCTCGGCCGGGGAGGCGGCGCGACGGCTGGCACGGCCGGGCGCGGCGCCCGATCGCCCGGCGATCGCCCGTTCACCCCTGCGCGAGGAGGCGACGGCGCGCGCGGGCCGTTCGGCCTTCTCGCCGGCGGCGCCCTGGGCGGCAAGGCGCGCCACCCTCGCGCGCAGCTGGGCGTAGCGCGGTTCCCGCTCCTTCCAGGCCGCCACCAGCGGGGTGGCGATGAAGATCGAGGAGTAGGTGCCGGCGGCGACGCCGACGAACAGGGCGAGGGCGAGGTCCTTGAGGGTCTCCGCGCCGAGCAGGAAGGCGCCGACGAACAGCAGCGCGGCGATCGGCAGCAGCGACGCCAGCGAGGTGTTGAGCGACCGCATGATGGTCTGGTTGACCGCCAGGTTGGCCGCCTCCGAGTAGGTCGTCCGCGACATCGAGGTGAGCGACCCGGTGTTCTCCCGCACCTTGTCGAACACGACCACGGTGTCGTACAGCGAGTAGCCGAGGATGGTGAGCAGGCCGATGACGGTCGCCGGGGTCACCTCGAAGCCGGCCAGCGCGTAGATGCCCGCGGTGATCACCAGGTCGTGGACGAGCGCGACCAGCGCGGCCACCGCCATCTTGAACTCCATCCGCAGCGACACGTAGACGGTCACCACCACCAGGAACACCAGCAGGGCGGTGACCGCTTTGCGCGAGACCGTGCTCCCCCACTTGGAGCCGATCGAGTCGGTGCTGACCGCGTTGGACTGGACGTCGGCGACCTCGGCGAGGTCGGCCCGGACCTTGGCGATCTGCTCCTGGGACAGCTCCTCGGTCTGGACGATCACCTGCTGGGGGGCCTCCTCGGTGACCTGGACGACCTTGGCGAGCGGGCCGACCGCGTCGCGGACCTGGGCCTCGGTCACGGTCTGGGACGGCTGCACCCGGAACACCGCTCCGCCCTTGAAGTCGATGCCGAAGTTGAGGCCGGGCACGAACAGGCTCACCACCGAGATGAGCAGGAGCACGCCGGAGATCGTGAACCACAGGCGCCGGCGGCCGACGAAGTCGTAGCTGGTCTCGCCGTGGTAGAGGCGGCTGGCGAGGGACACGGGAAGGGATCCTCCTCCGGAAGGTCAGACCGCGGCGCGGACGCCGACGAAGCGCCCCTCCTGGAACAGGCGGAGGCGGGTGAGCAGGGACACCGCCGGCCGGGCGAAGAACCAGGCGGCGAAGAAGTCGATCGCGGTGGCCAGGCCGAGGGTGAAGGCGAAGCCGCGCACCGGGCCGATCGCGAGCCAGTACAGCACCACCGCGGCGGCGAACGACACCGTGTTGGCCGAGACCAGCGTGTGGAAGGAGCGCTGCCAGGCCCGGTCGACGGAGGTGCGCAGGGTCTTGCCCTCGCGGACCTCGTCCTTGATCCGCTCGAAGAACACCACGTAGGAGTCGGCCGAGATGCCGATCGCCACGATCAGCCCGGCGATGCCGGCAAGGGTGAGGGTGAAGCCGATCACCTGGCCCATCAGGATCACGATGCCGAGGTTGAGGGCGGCGGCCAGGGACAGCCCGACCCAGATCACCAGGCCGAGCCCGCGGTAGTAGACCAGCACGTACAGGAACACCAGCCCGATCCCGAAGGCGCCGGCGATCAGGCCGGCGTGCAGCGAGTCGGCGCCGAGGGTGGCGCTGACGGTGGTGCGGCTCTGCGGGTCCAGCTTGAGCGGCAGCGCGCCGGAGGAGATCAGCGGCGCCAGGTTCTCGGCCTCGGCCTGGGTCTGGCCGGTGATCACCGCCGAGCCGCCGCTGATGCCCTGGTTGCACTGGACGTCGCTGGCGACCGGCGGGTGGTTGATGACCACCGAGTCCAGGGTGATGGCGATCTCCCGTTTGGGGTCGCCGTCGGGGTTGCAGGCGGCCTTGCCGGTGAGGTCCTGGAAGCGGTTGCCGCCGCGGCCGCTGAAGCTGAGCGCGGTCTGCCACTGGCCGGTGGTGACGCCGCCCTGGCCGGTGGTGGCGAGCTCCGGCCGGGCGGAGGCGATGTCGGTGCCGCCGAGGGCGACCTTGCCCATCAGCAGCTTGGGCGAGTTGGCGGCCGGCTGGAGCTGGCCGGCCTCCTCCCTGGCGCACAGCACCACGTCGTCCTTGTCGGGGTTGTCGTTGCCCGTGTAGGTGTCGGACTTGCTGCAGTCCACTGCCTTGAACGGCGCCTGCTGGTACTTGGGGTCGCTCGGCCCGACGACCTCCTTGACCGGGCGGAACTGCAGCTGGGCGGTGGTGCCGACCGCGGCGATGACGTCGTCGGGGTTGGGCACGTCGGGGATCGACACCACGATGTGGCCGCCCTCCAGGTTGACTTCCGACTCGGCGACGCCCTTGGAGTTCACCCGGTTGCGGATGATGTCGACGGTGGTGTTCAGCTGCTCGCTGGTGGGGGCGCCGCCCCTGGGGTTGGTCGGCACGAAGGTCACGCTGGAGCCGCCGCGCAGGTCGAGGCCGAGCCGGGGGCTGTAGCCCTCCACGGCGATCACCGCCCAGATCACGCCGACCAGGGTGAACACAATCAGCAGGGGGATGACGTAGCGGCGGGTTCCTGGCACGGACGTGGCGCTCCTTCGTGACTGCATGGGGTTCGAAACAGAAAGCCTATCGGTTCTGTGGACCTTTAGAGCAGGCTGTGGCCGTTCACGGTGATGCGGAACTTGCAGTCGAGGCCCTCGGCGGCCCGGCGGCACATCATCATCCGGGTCAGGAAGATCTCGAAGTACTCGAGGATGTCAGAGACGGCGGTGTCGATCTCCAGCTCGAGGGTAATGGTGCGGCTGGTGGCGTCGACCCGCACGAACGAGTGGGTGGCCGAGAAGTTCACCCGGTCGTGGATGTCGAACTCGACGCTGGCGTCCTTGCGCACCCGGGAGCGGTGCACGTCCGACTTGTCCGCGATGTTGACCGCCGCCGACACCGGCGACACCGGGTGGCCCAGTTCCTCCTCGTGGTTGCCGATGGCGCCGAGCACCAGCCCGATGTCCTCGATCGCCATGCCCAGGTCGGTGAGGATGGGCATGGCGATCAGCGCCGAGGTCTGCGGGTGGTTCTGGCGGGAGATCACGTTGCCGACGTCGTGCAGGTAGCCGGCCACCGCGGCCAGCTCGGCCAGGTGCCGGTCGTGGCCGAGCCGGTCGAGGATGTTGAAGGCGATGCGGCCGACCAGGTTGGCGTGCCGGAAGCCGTGCTCGGTGTAGCCGAGCCGACCGGTGAACTGGTCGGCGAGCGCCATGAAGGTCTGGATCACCTTGTTCGCCGCCACCTGGTCGAGCAGGCGCACCTCACCCGTGGCCGGGGGGCTAGGCTTGAGCCCCCCGGACCCCCCGGCGGCCGGTTGGCGCTCCGGGAGGCTCATGTCCCGGGGCGCTCCTCGTCGCCGGTGTCGCGGGACTCGCTCGGCTCCCCGGACTGGTCCGGCCCGAGCTTGCCGGAGATGGCCCGCCGGTTGATGCGCGCCTCCACGCCCGGCGACAGCTCAAGGGTGATCACGTCGCCGTCGAAGCGGCGGATCGTCCCGAGGAAGCCGGCGACGGTGATGACCTCGTCGCCGAGCTGCAGGGAGGACTGCAGGGACTGCTGGGCCCGCATCCGGCGTTGCTGGGGCCGGATCAGCAGGAAGTAGAAGATGCCAATCATCAGGGCGAGGATGATGAGTTGCCCTTCTGCCATAGCGCGAGGACCTCCGAAGGCGCCCGGCCGCTCCCGGGTCGGCCCGCCGACGAGCGCGGCGGGGCATACGGCGACACGTCGCGGCCGTCTGGCCGGACGCAGCGGTCATCCTACTACCGGGGATCGTCGAACAGGGAGCCCGGGGCCGGCGGCGGGCCGCTCTGCCGCGGGACGGCCAGGCCCAGGTGGGCGAAGGCGGCGGGCGTGGCCACCCGCCCGCGCGGCGTTCGTTGCAGGAAGCCGAGCTGGAGGAGGTACGGCTCGGTCACGTCCTCGACCGTGTCCTGCTCCTCGCCGACCGAGACGGCCAGGGTCGCCAGGCCGACCGGGGCGCCGCCGAAGCGCTCGCAAAGCACCCGCAGCAGGGAGAGGTCGAGCTTGTCGAGCCCAAGGCGGTCGACCTCGAACAGCTCGAGGGCCGCCTCCGCCACGGCGGCGTCGATGCGGCCGTCGGCCCTGACCTCGGCGTAGTCGCGCACCCGCCGCAGCAGGCGGTTGGCGATCCGGGGCGTGCCCCTTGACCGCCCGGCCAGCACCTCGGCGCCCTCAGGGTCGATCCCCACCCCGAGGATCGCGGCCGAGCGGGTCACGATCGCCTGCAGCTCGTCGGCGCCGTAGTAGTCGAGCCGGGCCGAGAAGCCGAAGCGGTCGCGCAGCGGCGAGGTGATCAGCCCGGTCCTGGTGGTGGCGGCGACCAGGGTGAAGCGGGGCAGGTCGAGGCGGAGGCTGCGCGCCCCCGGCCCCTTGCCGAGCACGACGTCGATCTGGAAGTCCTCCATCGCCGGGTAGAGGACCTCCTCGACCGCCCGCGGCAGGCGGTGCACCTCGTCGACGAACAGCACGTCCCCCGGCTCCAGCCCGGTGAGGATGGCGGCCAGGTCGCCCGCCCGCTCCAGCGCCGGTCCCGAGGTGACCCGGAAGCCGACCCCCATCTCGGCCGCCACGATCGCGGCCAGGCTGGTCTTGCCGAGGCCGGGCGGGCCGGAGAACAGCAGGTGGTCAGGTGGCAGCCCGCGCCGCCTGGCCGACTCCAGCACCACGCCGAGCTGCTCGCGGGTGCGGCCCTGGCCGACGAACTCGTCGAGCTTGCGGGGACGCAGGCTGCCCTCGCTGGCCCGCTCCGCGTCGGACGGCCAGGGGTCGAGGATGTCGGTCACCGGGAGGTCCCGAGGCCGCGCAGCGCAAGCCGGAGCAGCTCCTCGGTGGTGCGGGCGCCCGCGTCGGGCGGCAGCGCGGCAAGGGCGGTCTTGATCTCCGCCGGGCCGTAGCCGAGGGCGCCGAGCGCCTCGCGCACCTCGGCGTAGGCGGGCCGGCCGGCGGTCTCGACCGGCAGCTCCGGCTCGCCGTCACCGAGCTTGCCCTTCAACTCCAGCACCAGCCGGGCGGCGCCCTTGCGCCCGATGCCGGAGACCAGGGTGAAGGCGTCGGCGTCGCCGGCGCCGACGGCCCGGCGCAGCGCGTCGGGGGAATGGACCGCCAGCACCGCCAGGGCCAGCTTGGGCCCGACCCCGTTGGCGGTCAGCAGCTGCTCGAACGCGCCACGCTCGTCCACGGTGGGGAAGCCGTACAGGGCCAGGGTGTCCTCGCGGACGTAGGTGACGGTATGGACCAGCACCTCGCCGTCCCTTGGCAGGCCGGCGACCGCCTTGGGGGTGAGGAAGACCCGGTAGCCGACGCCGCCGACCTCGATCACCGCGCCGTCGGGCAGCACCTCGGCGAGGCGGCCGCGCAGGCTGGCGATCACCGCCGGCCTCCGGGGTCATGCCGGGGCACCCCTTCGGGGTTCCCCGGACCCCTCCGGCGTAATCCGGGCGAGGTGGGGGCGGCACGGGCCAGCCAGTCGGCCGCAGGGGCGGCGCCGAGCGCGCCGCCCGCGCGGCCGCCGAGGCCGGCGAGGCCGGCGTGCTGGAGGTGGCAGAGGGCCACGGCCAGCGCGTCGGCGGTGTCGGCAGGGGTCGGGACCGCCTCCAGTCCGAGCAGGGCGCGGACCATGTAGCCGACCTGCTCCTTGGGTGCCGCGCCGCTGCCGGTCACGGCCTGCTTGACCTGCGGCGGCGTGTAGGCGACCACCTCGAGGCCGCGCTCGGCGGCCAGCAGCAGCACCACCCCGGACGCCTGCCCGACGGTCATGGCGGTGCGGACGTTGGCGTTGAAGAAGACCCGTTCGATCGCCAGCACCTCCGGCCGGTGGGCGGCCAGCACCTCCCGCAGCCGCCCGGCCAGCTCCGCCAGCCGCGGCGCGACCTGCTCCCCGCCGGTCGCGATGGTGCCGTAGCCGAGCGCGGCGACCCGCCCGCCCTGCTGGTCGAGCACCGCCCAGCCGCAGCGGCCGAGGCCGGGGTCGACCCCGAGCACCCGCATGGCCAGCCCCCTCGGCTCGCTCGAACACCTGTTTGGCAGCAGCCTACCCGGTCCCCCCGACCGGCTCAAGCCACGTCGCAGGAGGATACGGCGCGGCCCGGTGGTTCGCCGAACCGGCCAGCGGGTAGGCAGGAGCCGACCCGAAGGGAGGCGCCATGCGGCTCACCACGCTGCTGCTGATCGTCATCGTCGTGCTGCTCCTGTTGTGGCTGTTCAGCCGCCGCCGCGGCCGCCTGTAGGGGGGACGCCGAGCACCTGCCCCGGCTGCGGGTTGGAGCTGCCTTCCGGCGGCCTGCCGTGGGATCCGCGCAGGCACGCCTCGCCGGAATGCTGGCGGCTGTACGGCGAGGTGC
>DASYRU010000087.1:0-1959 GCA_036004165.1 Actinomycetota bacterium | reverse complement strand
TCGGAGGCGACCGGCTCGCCGACCTGGGCCTGCAGCCCACGGCCCTGCAGGATCCGGGTGGCGTCGCCGACCTCCTCGCCGACCACGTCGGGCATCCGCACCGAGCGGCCGAACAGCCCACCGGCGCCGCTCCAGAGGCCGACCAGCAGCAGGGCGACCACGGCAAGGGCCGCCAGCAGCTGCCAGCGCCGTCGACCCGGCCCGCCGGCGCGGGTCTTCGGCACCCGCCCGGTGGTCGGGCGCGGCCGCAGCGGCGCCGGCGGGGCCGCCGGCCAGCCCATGGTCGGCGCCTGGGTGCCGGCCTGCCAGGCGGGACCGGCCGGCGCCGGCCCCGGCGGCTGCCTGGCACCCGTGAAGGGTTCGACGGTGGTGTCGCGCGCGGACGGAGGGCCAGCCGCCTGCAGCGCCTCGTCGACCCGGCGGCGCCGTGGCGCGCCGATGGCGGCGGCGAAGTCGGAGGCGCGCGGGTAGCGCCGTGCCGGGTCGGGGTCGGTGGCGTGCAGGACGGCGGCGTCCAGCGCCGCCGGGACCCCCTCCACCCGCAGGGAGGGAGCCGGGACCCGCCCGTGCAGGTGTTGCTGGACGACCTGGTCCTGGTCGCCGTCGAACGGCGGCCGGCCGACCAGGCACTCCCAGGCGACCACGCCGAGGGCGTAGACGTCGGCGCGACCGTCGACCAGCCCGCCGCGCAGCACCTCCGGCGCGCAGTAGGGCAGGGTGGCGGCCAGCGCCTGCCCGTGGCCGCCCTGGGCCGCCGCCCGCACCAGCCCGAAGTCGGCGACCTTGACCGAATCGCGGGCGAGCAGCACGTTCTCCGGCTTGATGTCCAGATGGGCGATGCCGGCATGGTGGGCGTGGTCGAGTGCGTCGGCGACCGGGCCGAGCAGCTCGGCGACGGTCTCCGGGTCGAGCCGCCCGCGGGCGTCGAGCAGCTGCCGCAGGGTCTGCCCGCTGACGTGCTCCATCACGATCCACGGCAGCCCGCGCTCCTCGCCGGAGTCGTAGACGGCCACCACGTTGGGATGGGCGAGCCGGGCCGCGGCGCGCGCCTCCCGCCGGAACTGCTCCGAGAAGCCGCGGTCGCGGGCCAGCTCCGGCCGCGGCACCTTGATCGCCACCACCCGGTCGAGCTGCCGGTCGTGGCCGCGGTAGACGATCGCCATGCCGCCCTGCGCGATGCGGACGACGACTTCGTAACGCCGCCGGCCGAGGGTCCGGCCGACGAGGCTGTCGAGGTCGGCGGTGCGTCTGGCCACCAGCGGTCCCAGCGTCGGTCGCCGCCGGGCCGGGCGCCGGGCGGCAGCTGATTGTAGGCAGGCCGCGGCCCGCTGTGCACGGAAGCCTCCGCGGCTGGCGCTTCCGGGCGCCCACCGGGAGAATCCCGGCCATGGCGTTCGACGACGAGCTGGTGCTGCTCGGCTACCGCCTCTCGCAGGAGCGGCGCGACGGCACCCGGACCTTCTCGCTTTCCCGCAACCCCTACCTGACCTACTGGCTGCACGTCCCCGCCGACGACGGGGCGGCGCTGTTCACCTGGGAGTTCGCCATCGGCGAGTACATGGACGAGTACGGGCTGCAGGTCGGCGCCAACGAGCCGCTCAACCAGTACCTGTTCCCCCAGGTCGACACCGAGGTGCCGCAGGACATGGCCGAGGTGGTCAAGGTGATGGAGCGGACCGAGGCGATGTTCGCCGGGATGAACTTCGGCCACCGGGGCTGAGCGCCGGTTGGCGGCCGCCTCGGCCGGGTAGGCAGGGCAAGCGGGAGCCGGAGTAGGCTCCCTCGGCCCTGTCCCGTAGGAGGGAGGCAGCATGCGCCGTGGTGGTGCCCTGATCGTCTCGATCCTGCTGCTGGTGGCCGCGTTCTACCTCGGCATCCAGTACGAACGGAACAACTGCAAGATCGACCTGCCGAACGCCCCCAACCAGGTCGAGAACTCGGTCAAATGCCGCGACTACC
>DASYRU010000086.1:0-4732 GCA_036004165.1 Actinomycetota bacterium | reverse complement strand
CGCCCTCGTGGACCAGGCCGAGCAGGATGTGCTCGGTGCCGATGTGGCCGTGGTCCAGGAGCCGGGCCTCCTCCTGGGCGAGCACGACCACCCGCCTGGCCTTGTCGGTGAACCGTTCGAACATCGGCACCGCCCTCCCGCGCGATCCCGGCAAGGGTACGCCCGGCGGGGTCAGCGGCGACGGGCGGCGTGGCGCTCGATGGCCAGGTCGACCAGGTGGGCGACCAGCTCGGGGTAGGCCAGGCCGGAGGCGGCCCACAGCAGCGGGAACATGCTCTTGGGGGTGAACCCGGGGATGGTGTTGACCTCGTTGACCAGGACCCGGCCGGTCGCCTCCTCGTAGAAGAAGTCGACCCTGGCAAGGCCCTCGCAGTCCAGCGCCTTGAAGGCGCGCAGCGACAGCTCGCGGACCCGCGCGTCGACCTGGTCGGGGACCGGGGCGGGGATCTCCAGCTTGAGCGACTCGTCCAGGTACTTGGCCTCGAAGTCGTAGAACTCGCGGCCGGGGACGACCTCGCCGACCACGCTCGCCTCCGGGTGGTCGTTGCCGAGCACGCCGCATTCCAGCTCGCGGGCGGAGATGCCCTGCTCGACCAGCGCCTTGCTGTCGTGGGCGAAGGCGGCGGCGAGGCCGCCGGCGAGCTCCCGCGGCGTCTTGACCTTGGTGATGCCGATCGAGGAGCCGAGCCGGGCCGGCTTGGTGAACACCGGCAGGGCGAGCCGCTCGGCCACCTCGGCGGCGACCCGTTCGGGCTCCTCGACCCAGGTCCGCTCGGCCACCACCAGGTACGGCGCCTGGGGAAGCCCGGCCTGGGCCAGCACCACCTTGGCCATGGCCTTGTCCATGGCGAGGGCGGAGGCGAGCACGCCGCTGCCGACATAGGGCAGGTCGGCCAGCTCGAACAGGCCCTGGACGGTGCCGTCCTCGCCGTAGGGGCCGTGCAGGATCGGGAAGACGACGTCCACCTCCCCGAGCCCCGCCCCCTCGAGGGCGGTCGTCCGCTGTTCCGGGCGCAGGGCGACCTCGGCGCCCGCCGCCTCCACCTGCGGCAGGCTGCCCTCCGGGGCGCGCAGCTCCAGCGGCGACCGCTCCGGCAGCAGCCAGGCGCCCTGCTGGGTGATGGCGACCGGCACCACCTCGAAGCGGTCGGGGTCGAGCGCCTCCATCACCGAGCGGGCCGAGACGACCGAGACCCGATGCTCGGCGGAGCGCCCCCCGTACAGGATCGCCAGCCGGAGCTTGCGGGCCGTCATGCCGCCTCCAGCGCCTGGGTGAAGTCCTCGGCCAGGTCGGGACCGTCCTCGAGGCCGACGGAGACCCGCACCATCCCCTCGCCGATCCCGGCGGCGGCCAGCGCGGCGGCGTCCAGCTGGCGGTGGGTGGTGGAGGCGGGATGCGACACCAGCGTCTCGACCGTGCCGAGGGAGGGGGCGAGCGCCGCCACCCTGGTCGCCTCGATGAAGCGCCGCCCCGCGTCGCGGCCGCCGCGCAGGTCGAACGACAGCAGCCCCGGGTCGCCGTCCAGCAGCTTGGCGGCCAGCTGGTGGGTCGGGTGGTCCTCCAGCCCCGGCCAGTAGACCCGCCCGACCTTCGGGTGGGCGGCGAGCAGGCCGGCCAGCAGGCGGGCGTTCTCGCCGTGGCGGCGCATGCGCAGGGCGAGCGTCTTCACCCCGCGGAGCACCAGCCAGGCCGCGAACGGGTCGGCCGAGGCACCAAGGTCGAGCAGCGCCCGCCAGGCGGCGGCGTGGCGCTCGCGCTCGGCGAACAGGGCGAGGCCGCCGACCACGTCGCTGTGGCCGCCGAGGTACTTGGTGGCCGAGTGGACGACGACGGCGGCGCCGTGCTCCAGCGGCCGGCACAGGTAGGGCGAGGCGACGGTGTTGTCGACTACCAGCGGCACGCCGGCGTCGGCGCCGGCCTCGGCCAGCGCCGGCAGGTCGGCCACGGTCATGGTCGGGTTGGCGATCGTCTCGGCGTAGATCGCCCTGGTCGCCGGCCGCAGCGCGGCACGGACGGCGGCCGGGTCGCCGGCGTCCACGAAGCTGACCTCGACGCCGAACCGGGGCGCCAGGTTGGCCAGCAGCGAGAAGGTGCCGCCGTACAGGTCCCGCTGGGCGACCAGGTGGTCGCCGGCGCCGGCCAGCGACAGCAGCACGGTGGCGATCGCGCCCATGCCGGAGGCGGTCGCAAGGCCCTCCACGGCGCCCTCCAGGCCGGCGACGGTCGCCTCCATCGCCGCCGTGGTGGGGTTCTCGTAGCGGGTGTAGACGTAGCCTTCCCGCGGCTGCCTGAGGGTGTGCGCGTAGTGCTCGGCGTCGTCGAAGGCGAACGTCGAGGTCTGCCAGATCGGCACCGCCAGCGGCCGCTCCGCCGGCGGCGGCAGGTCGCCGCCGTGGATCGCGCGTGTGGCGAACCCTTGGCCCATCGCTCAGCCTCCTTCCGGCCCCTTCGGATCCTGACCGAGCCTATCAGCGCCGACCGCCGCCTCGGTGGCCCTGGCGAGCACGCGGGCGCGGAAGCGGTTGCCCTGGGCGGCGCCGCGGACGCCGCGGACCTTGCGGACCCGGCCGTCGCGGGCGACCAGCCGGGTGCGGCCGCGGGAGACCTCCACCGCCGACAGCTCCCCGTAGCGGTAGCGGTGTTGGCCGCCCAGCCCGTGGAGCACCACCGCCTCGCCGTCCAGCTCGGCGGCGAACACCCGGGCCCGCAGCAGGGCCACGGCGAGGCTGTAGACGGCCAGCACCGCCCACAGCAGCGCCGCCACCGACAGGGAGGTGGCCGCGCCAGGGCTGGAGTCCGCCGCCAGCAGCGAGCAGCCCAGCAGCACCGAGGCAAGGGCGGCCTCCAGCAGCCCGCTGACCAGCGCGTGGGTGACGCCGCCCGGCCGGAACCGCTCGGTCACGTGCGGCTGGCCGCCTTGCGCTGGTACCAGGCGGGTGGGTTCCAGCCCGTCTTGGCCTCGCCCACCAGCTCGGTGATGGCCGCCATGACCCGGTCCCTGGCGGCGTTGACCTCCGCCAGCGACGCGTCGGGCGACAGGCCGAGGTCGATCGGCGGCCCGGCCCTGACCACCACCCGGATGCCGCGCCGGAAGGGCCCGATCTTGCCCCTGGTGAACAGCAGCTGGGCCCCCCACATCCCGACCGGCACGACCGGCGCGCCGGTCAGGGAGGCCAACCGGGCGACCCCGCTCTTGGCGCGCATCGGCGAGAAGTCGGGGTTGCGGGTGGTGGTGCCCTCCGGGTAGATGGCCAGCGCCGCGCCGTCCTTCATGGCGGCCACCGCGTCGGCCAGGGCCTTGGCGGCGTCGCGGCTCTCGCGGTGGACGGGGATCTGCCCGGCGGCCCGCAGCACCCAGCCGAGCACCGGGTTGCGGTACAGCTCCGACTTGGCGAGGAAGCGGACCCGGCGGCCGGCGGCGTCGATGAAGGTGGCCAGGCACAGCGGGTCGAAATAGGAGATGTGGTTGGCGGCGATGATCACCGGGCCCTGGCGGGGAACGTGGGGCAGACCCTGGCAGTCGAGCCGCACCCAGAACTTGACGACCGGCGGCACGACGAACTTGGCCAGGGCGTAGATGGGTTCGCGACGACGGGCCATGCTGGGCGCATAGTACCGTTCGGTGCGATGCCCGTACCGCTGGTTCCCCTGAAGACCCTTGCCGAGGCCAAGGGCCGCCTCGGCCCGTGGCTGGCGCCGCTGGAGCGACGGCTGCTTGCGATCGCCATGTTCGAGGACGTGGTCGCCGCCCTGCGGGCGGTGCCGACGCTCGAACGGCCGGTGGTGGTCTCGCCCGACCGGGAGGTATGGCTGCGGGCCGAGGCGCTCGGCTGCCGCGTGGTGGAAGAACCGCGCGGCGGGTCGGGGGGGTTGAACGCGGCGCTGGCGGCCGCTGCGGCGCGCAGCGCCACCGACGGCCTGCTGGTGGTCGCGGCCGACCTGCCGCTGGCCTCAGCCGGCGGCCTCGAAGGGGTGCTGGAGGCCGGCAGGCGGGCGCCGGTGGTGGTGGTACCGAGCCGCGACGGCGCCGGCACCAATGTGCTCGCCTGGGGCGAGCCCGCCTCCTTCACGCCCCGTTTCGGCCCCGACTCGGCCGCCCGTCACCTGGCGGTCTCAGGGGCGGTCCGGGTCGACGAGCCGGGACTGGCGTTTGACGTCGACACCGTGGAGGACCTGCGGGCGGTCGCGGGCCGCCTCGACCCCGCCGGGGTGACCGCCCGCCGCCTGCGCGACCTGCGCCTGGACGACCGCCTGCGGACCCGTTGACCGGGGGGGCAGCAAGCGCCCCCCGGACCCCCCGGAGGGGGATCCGGACTGTTGCGGGAGCCGGTATGCTGCGCCGGCGCCATGGGACCGGGAGGAGGCCAGATGCTGCAGGGGACCGTCAAGAGGTTCGACCCCGAGACCGGGGCGGCCGTCGTGCTCACCGACGCCCGGGTCGAGTACGACGTCCCGCCGGAGGCGTTTCGTCGTTCCGGCCTACTCCGGCTCACCCTCGGCCAGCGGGTCAAGTTCCGGGTCGAGGGCGACGGCGATGACGCCGAGGTGACCTACGTGAACATCCTGACCCTGCCGGACCCGGTCTAGTCGGGGAAGCGCTGAGGCCCCGCGCGCGGCGGGGCCTCAGCGGGAGCGGCTGCTCCCCTACTTCCGCTTGCCGCCCTTGGCCTTGCCGCCGGCGCGGGCCTTGGTGGCCGGCTTCGAACGGCTCGCCTTGGACGCGGTGGCCCG
>DASYRU010000085.1:0-4309 GCA_036004165.1 Actinomycetota bacterium | reverse complement strand
CGATCCGAACGATCCGTGAGGTCTGGTGGGACATCCGCCCGCACCCCGGATTCGGCACGGTCGAGCTGCGCATCTGCGACGGCCTGCCGACGATGGGGGAGATCGCGACCGTGGCGGCCATGAGCCAATGCCTGGTCGAGCGGCTCAACTCCCTGATCGACCGCGGCTACACGCTGCCGGTCCCAAGGAGCTGGATCATCCGCGAGAACAAGTGGCGGGCCGCCCGCTACGGGCTCGAGGCCGAGATCATCCTCGACGACCAGGGCCGGCTGCAGCCGATCCGGGAGGCGATCGAGGAGCTGGTCGAGGAGCTCACCCCGGTGGCCCGCCGTCTGGACTGCATCCAAGAGTTGCGCAACGCGCTCGCCATCATGGAGCGCGGTCCGAGCTATATCCGCCAGCGTGAGGTGATTGCCGCGGGGGGCACCCTGACCGACGTCGTCGACAGCCTGGTCACGGAGCTCCGCACCGATCGCCTGACGCCCACACCAAAGCCAGCCGAACCGTGATCCTCGACCTTTCAACCTTTCTTGCCACCCACGGTCCAGAGCTCGTCCACCTCCGCCGCCACCTCCACGCCCACCCGGAGCTCGGCAAGGCCGAGCGGCAGACGACGGCGCTGGTCGCCCGCCGGCTGGAGGCGGTGGGCCTGCGGCCTCGCCTGCTCTCCACCGGCACGGGACTGACCTGCGACGTCGGCGGCGGCGACGGGCCGATCGTGGCGCTGCGCGCCGACATCGACGCCCTTCCGCTGCAGGACGAGAAGGACGTCCCCTACCGCTCCACCATCCCTGGGGTCTGCCACGCCTGCGGCCACGACGTGCACACCACCGTGCTGCTCGGCACCGGCCTGGCGTTGGCCCAGCACGCCGAGCGGCTGCCCGGCCGCGTCCGGCTGATCTTCCAGCCGGCCGAGGAGAGCCTGCCAGGCGGCGCCATCGACGTGATCGGCGACAAGGTGCTCGACGGCGTCAGCGTCATCTACGCCCTGCACTGCGATCCGAAGCTGGAGGTGGGCCGGCTGGGCGTCCGGGTCGGCGCCATCACGGCCGCCTCCGACGTGGTCGAGGTGCACCTCTCCGGCCCCGGCGGCCACACCGCCCGCCCGCACCTGACCGCCGACCTGGTCTACGCGATCGCCCGGGTGGTCACCGACCTGCCGGCGGCGCTGTCGCGGATCGTGGACACCAGGGCCGCCCTCAACATCACCTTCGGGGCGATCGAGTCTGGCACGGTCCACAACGCCATCCCCACCACCGCGCTGGCCAAGGGCACCCTGCGGGTGCTCGACCGCTCCGCCTGGGGTGAGGCCCAGAAGCTGGTCGAGCGGGTGCTGGAGGCCACCGTCGCGCCCTTCCCGCAGATCACCCACCGCCTCGACTACCAGCGGGGCAACCCCCCCGTGGTCAACGACGAGAACGCCACCGCGGTGATGGCCACCGCCGCCCGCGCCGCCATCGGCGACGAGGCGGTGCTCAACGCGCCCCAGAGCATGGGCGGGGAAGACTTCTCCTGGTACCTGGAGCAGGTGCCAGGGTCGATGGCCCGGCTGGGCGTGCGGATCCCCGGCACCGACCTTGACCTGCACGCCGCCTCGTTCGACGTCGACGAGCGGGCGATCGCGGTCGGGGTGCGCATCCTGGCGCAGACGTCGCTGCACGCCCTCGACCACTACGCGGGGACGCAGGCGGCGGGCCGCCTGCACGCCGTCCCACCCGGCAGGGTGGGCGTCGGGGGGGCTTGAGAGACCGGGGGCTACCGCCTTCGGCTCCTTGAGCCCCCCGGACCCCCCTACGCGCTCGGCGGGGGCTGGTGGTCGGGCACGGCCCGCGCGGGGTGGATCACCGCCATCGCGAAGCGGAGCGGGACCTCGCCGGCGTTGCGGTAGACGTGCGGATGGTCGGCCACGAACGCGATCGCGCCGCCCGGCCCGACCCGGTGGGGCACGCCGTCGACCTCCATGGTGAGCTCGCCCTCGATCACCAGCAGCAGCTCGCGGGTGCCCGTCGGATGGGCCTCGCCCCGGTAGCCGTCACCGGGGACCAGGTGCGCGTCCCAGAGCTCGACCTGCTCGGGCGTGCCAGAGCCGACCAGCAGGCGGTGGCTGCTGCCGGGCTTGCCCGACCAGAGGGTGACGGCCTGGTCGGCCTGCACCACCCTGGTGCTCGGCACCTCCGGCGCCTCGACCAGGCTGGCGATCGTGACCCCGAGGGCGTCGGCCAGCCGGCAGATGGTCGCCACGCTCGGATTGGTGCGGGCCTGCTCCACCTGGAAGAGCATGCCCTTGCTGACCCCGGAGCGGGCGGCCAGCTCGTCGAGCGTCCAGGCCAGCCTGACCCGTTCGGCGCGGACGTTGCGGGCGACCGCGGCGTTGACTTCCGCTGGCTGGGGCACGGCAGGATCCTCGATTCCGTTACAACAAATTGGTAGACCTAGTCAATGCAGTGAGATACACTCTAGTGTACCAAGAGTTCACTGTGTTGGAACCTCGCAGGTGAGGATCTACGCACCGAGCTGCGGGAGCTGCCGTATGGGACTGCTCTGGATGGTGCTCGTTGTTGTCGCCCTCGACGTGGCCGCGCTGCTGGCCGCGGCCGACAGCCGTCCAGGCTTCGAGCACGACGCACGCTGGTGGCATCGCCACCGGCGCCGCGTGGCCGGCTGAGCCGACGGAGCGCCCTTGACGCTCGGCGTCCCTCTCGGCCTCGGTTCCGGCCTCTGCTGGGGGGCTGCCGACTTCTTCGGCGGCGTGCAGTCGCGCCGCCTGCCCGCGCTCACGGTGGCCATCTGGAGCCAGCTGGCCGGCGGTCTCGCCCTGGCCGCCGCCCTGGCCGTGCCGGCGACCGGGCCGTCCCTGGACGAGGTCGCCTGGGGCCTGGCCGCCGGGGTCGGCAGCGGCGTGGCCCTGCTGCTCTTCTACCGCGGCCTGGCCGAGGGCATGATGTCGGTGGTCGCACCCGTCTCGGCCTGCGGCGCGGTGGTGCCGGTGGTGGCCGCACTGCTCGGCGGCGACGCGCCGGGCCTGCCCGCCGGCCTCGGCATCGCCGCCGCCATCGCCGGCGTGGCGCTGGTCTCCCGCGCCGCCCACCGGGGCAGGCGAGGTCGCCGGCAGCCAAGGGTGCTCGGGATGGCGCTCGGGGCGGCGCTCGGGTTCGGCCTCTTCTACGTCTTCGTGGACGCGGGCACGGCGGTGCCTGGCAGCTCGCCCCTGTGGGTGGTGGCGGGCGCCCGGGCGTCGTCGCTGCTGATGCTGTGCACGATCGCGCTGGCCGGCCGACGGCCGCCTCGCTGGCCGGGACGTCGCATCGGGCCGGTGGCGCTGATCGGGGTCGCCGACACCGGCGCGAACCTCCTCTTCGCCTACGCCGCGACCAGGGGCAACCTGGGTGTGGTGGGCGTGCTCGGCTCGCTGTACCCGGTCGCCACCGTGCTGCTGGCCCGCTGGCTGCTGGACGAGCGGCTCTCCCGGGTCCAGAACGCCGGGGTCGTGCTGGCGCTTACCGGCGTCGCGCTGCTCGCGGCGGGCTGACCGGCCCGTCCACCCCCTACGGCCGCGGTAGGCTGCCAGCATGCATCCCGACCTCGCCTTCGCTCTCGAGCTGGCCGACCTGGCGGACGCCATCAGCCTCGAACGCTTCCAGGCTGATGACCTGGTGGTGGAGACCAAGCCGGACCTCTCCCCGGTGACCGAGGCGGACCGGGCGGTCGAGCAGGCCCTTCGCAAGCGCATCGCCGAGGCGCGGCCAGGCCACGGGGTGGTCGGGGAGGAGCTCGGCGCCGAGGAGCGTGGCGACGCCCGCTGGATCCTCGACCCGATCGACGGCACCAAGAACTACGTGCGCGGCATCCCGGTGTTCGGCACCCTCATCGCCCTGCAACGGGACGGCGAGGTGGTCCTCGGCGTGGTGTCGGCGCCCGCCCTGCGGCGGCGCTGGTGGGCGGCCCGCGGTGCGGGCGCGTTCGCCGGCGGCCGCCCGATCCGGGTCTCCCGGGTGGCCGAGCTCGGCGACGCCGTCCTCGCCTATTCGAGCCTCGGGTCCTGGCAGGAGCACGGCCTCGGCGAGCGGTTCACGGCGCTCGCCCGCCGCTGCTGGCGCACCCGCGGGTTCGGCGACTTCTGGAGCCACATGCTGGTCGCCGAGGGGGCGGCCGACATCGCCTGCGAGCCGGAGGTCGCGCTGTGGGACCTCGCCCCCCTCCAGGTGATCGTCGAGGAGGCCGGCGGCCGCTTCACCGACCTGAGCGGGGTGGCCAGGCCCGACGGGGGCAGCGCGGTGACCAGCAACGGCCTGCTCCACGACCGGGTGCT
>DASYRU010000084.1:0-5254 GCA_036004165.1 Actinomycetota bacterium | reverse complement strand
TGACCGAGGACCTGGTGGCGCTCCTCGACCGCGAGGCCGCACGGCGCGGCGTGTCACGCTCGGCGCTGATCCGCACCGCGCTCGAGGAGTTCCTCCGAAACGACCAGGAGGCGGCGATCAGCCGGCGCATCGTCGACGGGTACGTCCGAATCCCCCCCGAGACCCCGGACGAATGGGGCGATCTGGCGGAGACGACCGACCAGGCGAGCGTGGACCTGCTGCGGCGCCTCGATGCCGAGGAGCGCCGCCAGGGACGAGCGCCGTGGTAGCCCGTGGTGAGGTGTGGTGGTACGAGGATCCACGGGCCGGGCGCCGCCCCTTCCTGATCCTCACGCGAAACGAGGTCATCCCCGTCCTCAACCAGGTGCTCGCGGCGCCGGCGACACGGACCATCCGAGGCATCCCCACCGAGGTGGAGCTCGACAGCTCGGACGGCATGCCCGCGCCATGCGCGCTCATCCTCGACAACCTGACCGTCGTCCGGGTGGCACTGTGCACCCGGCGAATCACCCGGCTCAGCCCTGAGCGGATGCGGGCCGTGTGCGAGGCGCTTCGGCATGCCACCGCCTGCTGAGCGGACCTCAGCGCCGGCGTGGGCGGCCCACCTGCCGGAGGGCTTGGACCCGGGATCGCTCGACCTGCTCGCCGAGGAGAGCCTGCCGGCCGCCTGGCGGCGGCGGGCCGAGGCCGACCCCGACCGCCCGGCGCTGTGGGCGGCAGGGCCGGGCTGGCTGCGACGCGGGGAGCTGGAGGCGGCCAGCCGGCGGGCCGCCGGCAGGCTGCACCTGGCCGGGCTGGCCGCCGGCGACCGGGTGCTGGTCAGCGCCGCCACCTCGATGGAGCTGGTGGTCGCCTACCTGGCGGCGCTCCGCCTCGGCCTGGTGGTGGTGCCGGCCAACACCGCCTACCGGGAACGGGAGATCGCCCACATCGTCGCCGACGCCGAGCCGCGGGCCGTGATCGTCGACGACCCGCGGCGGGGCGAGTGGGCGCGGCGGGCGGCCGGCGGTGCGCTGCTGATCGCGGGGCCGGAGGTCGACCTGCCAGACGGGCAGGCGCCGGAGCTGGACCGGGTCGGCCGGGCCGACGCGGCGCTGATCTGCTACACCTCGGGCACCACCGGCGCCCCCAAGGGGGCAGTCCTGCGCCACGGCAACCTGCTCGCCAGCGCCGAGGCGCTGCGGCTGGCGTGGCGCTGGGCCCAGGACGACCGGCTGCTCCTCGCCCTGCCGCTGTTCCACATCCACGGGCTGGGCGTCGGCCTGCACGGCACCCTGCTGGCCGGCGCGTCCGCGGTGCTGCTGCCGCGCTTCGACGTCGACGGTGTGCTCGACGCGGCCCGCGAGCACCAGGCGACCCTGTTCTTCGGCGTGCCCACCATGTATGCGCGGCTGGCCGGCTCGCCGAGGGCCGGAGAGCTCTCCGGACTGCGGCTGTGCGTCTCCGGCTCGGCGGCGCTGCCCCCGACCGTGTTCCAGCGGCTGGCAGAGGGTGCCGGGCAGCGGGTGCTGGAGCGCTACGGCATGACCGAGACGATCATGAACGTCAGCAACCCCTACGACGGCGAGCGGCGGCCGGGCACCGTCGGCCTGCCACTGCCCGGGGTGGAGGTCCGCCTGGCCGGCGAGCGGCGGGAGGTGCTGTTGCGGGGGCCGAACGTGTTCGACGGCTACTGGCGCAACCCGCTGGCCACCGCCGAGGCGTTCGACCAGGACGGCTGGTTCCGCACCGGCGACCTTGGCAGCTTCGACGACGCCGGCTACCTGCGGATCGAGGGGCGCAGCAAGGAGCTGATCATCACCGGCGGCTACAACGTCCACCCGCGCGAGGTGGAGGAGCTGCTGCTGGAGCACCCTGGGGTGGCCGAGGCGGCGGTGGTCGGCACCCCCTCGGAGGAGTGGGGCGAGGTGGTCACCGCCTTCGTCGTCCCCGCCGACCCCGGCGACCCGCCCGCCTCCGAGGAGCTGCTCGCCTTCGCGGCGGAGCGTCTGGCGCCGTTCAAGCGGCCCCGCCTGGTCCGCTACCTGCCGTCACTGCCGCGCAACGCCCTCGGCAAGGTGGTCAAGCACCAGCTACGGGGCTGACGCGGCCGGCAGGGGCAGCCACAGCTCGATGGTGGTGCCCCCGCCGGGCGCGCTCGCGACCTGGCACCAGCCGCCCGCCGCCACCGCCTGCTCGCGCATGCTGATCAGGCCGAGGTGGCCAGGGCGCTGGCGGCGCTCCGCGAGATCGGGCTGGAAGCCGACGCCGTCGTCGCTGACCCGGACCAGCACCCCTCCGTCCGCCTCCTCCAGGACGATCGTCACCCGGCTGGCGCGCGCGTGGACACGCACGTTGGTCAGCGCCTCCTGCACGATCCGGTAGGCGATCACCCGCAGCTCGGCCGGCAGCTCCCGGCGAAGCCGGTTCTCGACCTGGACGGCGAACCCGCCCAGCTCGCCGACCCGCCTGGCGTAGTAGCCGAGGGCAGGGGCCAGCCCGACCTCGTCGAGCAGTGGCGGCCGCAGCTCGAAGACCAGCTGCCGGAGCCTGCCGACGCTCTCGATCACGTTGTCCTTGAGCCGCTCCAGCAGGTCGACGTCGGACGGCTCGCGCAGGCGGCCACGGAGCCGCTGGAGCTGCAGGCTGACCGCGATCATCGCCTGGATGGCGTCGTCGTGGATGTCGCCGGCGAGCTGGCGCCGCTCCTCCTCCTGGCCGGTCACCAACCGCTGCAGCAGGGAGCGCCGCTGCTCGTCGAGCCGGCGCAGGCGGCGCAGCGCCCGCTGGCGCTCGGTGACGTCGCGCAGCACCACCAGCCAGCCGATCGGCGGGCCGCGGCGGTCCGGGATCGGCACGACGCTCGGTTCGTAGCGGCGGGTGACCTCGTCCCTGGCCACGGCCAGCTCGTCCGGAAGGCCGCTGTCGGCCGGCTGGTCAAGGGCCGTGCCGGCCGCCTCGGGCAGCAGGGCGCCGAGGGGCCGGCCGGTCGCGTCGCTCAGGCCCGCGCCGAGGACCCGTTCGGCGGCCGGGTTGGCGTCCACCACCCGCCGGAGCGGGTCGAGCACCACCACGGCGTCGGTGATGGTGTCGAAGACCAGCCCGCGGGCGATCGGGGAGATGCCGAGCAGGCGGAAGCGGAACAGGCCCCAGACCAGCACCACACACGTGGCCGTGAACGCGAACGGGGTCAGGTCGATGCGGCCGAACGGCCCGACGTCGAAGTTGTAGAGGAGGTTGAGGACATACGGGGCGATCAGGCTGCCGATCAGGATGGCGCTCACCCGGCGGTACACCCGGGAGGCGCGCAGCAGCATGATCACCATCAGGCAGAGGCTGCCCCACAGGACCAGGCTGGTGTAGGCGAGGTGGGGCCAGAACAGCGGGCCGACCTCGGCGACGGCGTCAGGGTCGCCGGCCGCCGACCGCGGGTAGAAGCGGATCAGGTCGTGGGTCGTCCGGTTGGCGAGCAGACCGAGCACCAGCGCCGGCTCGACGGCCAGCAGCGCGAGGGTGCGCCGGTTCGCCCAGCGGCCACGCCCCGAGAACAGGGCCGCGAAGGCGAACCAGGCCGGTGGCAGCAGGCAGATGCCGACGTACTTGAGGTCGCCCCAGCGCTGCTTGGCCGCCAGCCCGGTGCTGCCGAGCTCGCCGGCGTAGGCGACCGTCCACAGCAACAGGGCGACCAGCACCAGGGCCAGGGCCGCGCCGGCGGAGCCGCCCCGCCGCCGCCAGACGTAGGCCGCCACCGCCACGTACAGCCCGCCGCTGGCCAGCATGGCCACGCCGGCGCTGGTCCACTGCCAGCCGGCGGCCAGGTCGAGGGTGCCGGGTGCGACCCGGAGCTGCAGGAGCATCGTCCGAAGCGGACATTCTGCAACATCCGCGAGATGGGAGTGGTTCGTCGGCGTGGGCGCGGGCACCAAGCTTGCTACTCTGCCGGTGGAGCGCCGGGAAGGCTGGTCGGCACCAACCTCCGCCTGTCCCCACGAGGTGCGCAATGACAGCCCTTGGCGACCGCCAGCCGCTGGTCCCCGCCCCGCTGCGCCTGCCGGCGGCGCTGCGCGAGTTCCTCCGCGAGGAGACGGCCGGCGGCGTGGTGCTGATGGCCGCCGCGGCGGTCGCGCTCGGCTGGGCGAACTCGCCATGGCGGGCCGCCTACGCCGCCCTCTGGGAGACCCACCTGGCGCTGCAGCTCGGCCGCTTCACCCTCGAGGCCGACCTCAGGCACTGGGTCAACGAGGGCCTGATGACCCTGTTCTTCCTGGTCGTCGGGCTGGAGATCAAGCGTGAGCTGGTCGCCGGCGAGCTGCGAACCTGGCGCGGCGCCGCCCTTCCGCTGGTCGCCGCCGCCGGCGGCATGGCGGTCCCCGCCGCCATCTACGCGGCGCTCAACGCCGGCGGCCCCGGCGCCGCAGGCTGGGGCGTCCCGATGGCGACCGACATCGCCTTCGCCCTCGGCGTGCTCGCCCTGCTCGGCTCCAGCTGCCCGCCCGCCCTCAAGGTGTTCCTGCTGACGCTGGCGGTGCTGGACGACCTCGGCTCGATCCTGGTGGTGGCGCTGTTCTACAGCCAGGAGGTGGACCCTGGCGCGCTGGCGGCGGCCGCCGTGGTGCTGCTGGTGGCGATCGTGCTGCGCTGGGCGCGGATCTGGTGGCTTCCCGTCCACATCGGGCTGGGGTTGTGCCTGTGGCTGGCCCTCTGGCACTCCGGGGTCAGCCCGGCCTTCGCCGGCGTGGCCCTCGGCCTGCTGGCACCCGCCAGGCCGACCGCCCCACCCGAGCTGGTCCGCGACCGCGGCCAGGCGCTGGCGGACGAGCTGGCTGCCGACCCGCGGCCGCCGCCGCTCCGCGAGATGCTGCGGGAGGCGCGCGGCACCGTGTCGCTCGCCGAACGGCTGGCCCACGACCTGCACCCGCTGAGCGCGTTCGTGGTGGTCCCGCTGTTCGCGCTCGCCAACGCCGGCGTGTCGCTGGGCGAGGGCGCGCTCGCCGGCGCCGGTACCGGGGCGGTGCTCGCCGGGGTCCTGGCCGGCCGCGTGCTCGGCAAGCTGGTCGGGATCACCGCGGCCGTCTGGCTGGCGGTCCGCGTCGGCCTGGCCAGCCGGCCGGGGGGCACCAGCTGGCAGCAGCTCGCCGGCGTCGCCGCGGTCGCCGGGATCGGCTTCACCGTGCCGCTGTTCGTCGCCGACCTGGCCTTCACCAGCGGCCGCTTCGACGCCGCGGTCAAGCTGGGGCTGCTGCTCGCCTCGGTGCTCTCCGGGGTGGGAGGCTCG
>DASYRU010000083.1:0-2131 GCA_036004165.1 Actinomycetota bacterium | reverse complement strand
GCGGCCGGGCCGGCTGGTGGTGTCGACCAGCTCCACCGGGTTGCGCAGCTCGCCGAGGCCGGAGATGGCGATCGCCACCCGGTCGCCCGGCCGCAGGGTCAGCTCCGGGGGCGGCACGATCGAGGTGCCGCTGAGCAGCACCACCCCCAGCGGCAGCTCCTGGCCGCGCCAGAGCCAGTCGACCAGATCCGGCAGCGACCGCCGCATCTCGGCCACCGCGCAGCTGTCCCGGAACAGCTCGGCGCCGTCGCGCTCGATCGTCAGGGTGATCCGCATCTCGGCCGGCGGTGGCGCCTCGCCGACCGGGACCAGGCAGGGGCCGAGCGCGCAGCTGCCCCGGTACAGCTTTGCCTGCGGCAGGTACAGCGGGTTCTCACCCTCGATCGAGCGCGACGACAGGTCGTTGCCGATCAGGTAGGCGACGATCTCGCCGCGCCGGTCGGCCACCACGGCCAGCTCCGGCTCCGGCACGTCCCAGGAGGAGTCGGCCCGCACCCCGATCGGCTCGTCCGGTCCCCTGGCGGTGCCAGGCAGCGCCTTGAGGAACAGCTCGGGCCGCTCGGCCAGGTAGACCTTGTCGTAGGCGTCCAGGCCGCGCGACTCCTCGAGTCTGGCGTCGCGGCTGCGGGCGAACGTCACCCCTGCCGCCCAGACCGGCTGGCTGCCGACCGGGACCAGGGTCCGCGCGCCCGCCGGCACCGGCCCGGCGGCCGGCCCCTCGAGCAACTCGGCCAGCGCCCCTTGGCCGCCGCCGAGCAGCCCGTCGACGGTCGCCTCGGCGGCCAGCAGCTCGGAGGGGCCGGCGTCCGCCGGGCCGCGGGCCAGCAGCGGCCGCCCACCCACCTCCACCCGCCAGAGGGCCACGCTCAACCCGCTTCGGGCAGGATCGTGATCGTCCGCGTCGAGGTGTAGAAGTCCCTGGCGGCCTTGCCCTGCTCGCGAGGTCCGAAGCTGGAGTCCTTCTCGCCGCCGAACGGCGCCAGGTAGTCGACCCCGGAGGTGGGGGCGTTGACGCGGATCATGCCGGTGTCCAGGCGGGCCGCCAGCGTCAGCGCGCGGTCGAGGTCGCGGGTGAACACCGAGCCGACCAGGCCGTAGCGGACCCCGTTGGCGATCGCCACGGCCTCGTCCTCGTCGGCCGCCGGCAACACCACGGCGATCGGGCCGAACACCTCCTCCTGCGCCAGGCGCGCGGTGGGCGGCAGCCCGTCGACCAGCGTCGGGGCCACGAACCAGCCGGCCCCGTCGCCGGCCCGGCCGCCGGCGAGGATGCGCCCGCCGGCCGCGGCCGCCTCCTCGGCCGCCTCGACGACCGCCCGCCTGGCGGGCTGGTTGATGACCGGCCCGACCACGGTCCGCTCCTCGGCCGGGTCGCCGACCGCCAGTCCCCTGACGGCGGCGACCAGCGCCTCGGTGAACGGGGCCGGGTCGCCGACCACGATGGCCCGGCTGGTCGCGGTGCACTTCTGCCCGGCGTAGGCCATGGCCGCGCCCGCGATGGTCGCCGCCGCCCGCTCCGGGTTGGCGTCCGGCAGCACGATCGAGGCGTTCAGGCCGCCCATCTCGGCCTGGCAGGGGATCCCGCGGGCGGTGGCCGCGGCGGCCACCAGGCGCCCCACCTCCACCGAACCGGTGAACGAGACGCAGTCGGCCCGCTCGATCAGCGCCGTGGCGGTCGCGGCGCTGCCGGGCACCACCTGGAAGAGCCCCTCCGGCAGCGCCGGGGCGAGCAGCTCGGCAAGGCGCAGCGCCAGGGCGGTCGCCTCGGAGGCCGCCTTGAGCACCACGCCGTTGCCGAAGGCCAGCGCCGGCGCGGTCTTCCACAGGGGAATCGCGACCGGGAAGTTCCACGGGGTGATCAGCCCGGCGACCCCGCGGGGCCGGCGGCGGCTCAGCAGCAGCGCTGCCGGGCTCGGCCCCGGGTAGGTCTCGCCGTCCGGGTCCAGCGCCTGCTGGGCGTAGTAGCGCAGGATCCCGACCCCGCGGGCGGTCTCGGCCCTCGCCTCGGTCACCGGCTTGCCGACCTCCCGCACCATCAGCCCGGTGACCTCGCCGGCCGCGGCCTCCAGCGCCTCGGCGGCCGCGACCAGCGCGGCCGAGCGCTGCAGGGCGGGCGCCGCCGCCCAGGCGG
>DASYRU010000082.1:0-1661 GCA_036004165.1 Actinomycetota bacterium | reverse complement strand
GACCAGCGGGCAGGCGCCGTCGCCGAGGGCGTTGGTGGGCGCGGTCATCGGCTCCAGGCAGACGAACTCGGCGCCGGCCGGCGCGAACACCTGCGCGTACGGGTAGCCGTCGCCGTAGTCGACCAGCAGCCGGCGGCCGTCGGCCTCCAGGCCGAGCCGCCGGTCCGCGCCGAGGACGTACAGGTCGTCGAAGGTGCGCCCGCCGACCGGGTCCGCCTCGGCCGGCTCGTGGCCGGAGCGTCCCGTCGGCAGGCCGCGGCCGTCCAGCTCCAGGTGCTCCCGGTCGGGCAGCAGCAGCCGCCAGGCCGCCCGCCGCGGGCCCGGCAGGCGCAGGTAGGGATGCCAGCCGAAGGCCACCGGGACCGGCCGCTCGCCGGTCGGCCGCACCGTGGTCGTCACCTGCAGCGACGACCCGGTCACGGCCGCCTCCACCCGCAACTGGTGGGGGAAGGGGAACGCCGCCAGCAGCTCCGGCCAGGTGTAGTCGAGGCTGGCCTCCAGCACCGCCCGGTCGGGCTCGGCGGCCAGCCGCTCCAGCCGCCAGCCGGGGTTGGCGGTCAGGGTGCCGTGGATCGGCAGGCCGTTCGGGTCGGTGTGCAGCGGCACGCCGTCCAGGTCGACCTCCACCCCGGCCGCCCGGTAGCGGCGGCCCGCCAGCCGGTTGGCCCACGGGGCCAGCAGCGGCAGGCCGGTGACGTTGCCGTCGCGGTAGCCGGCGACCCCGCCTGGCAGGGCGAGCAGGTCCTCGCCACGGTGGCGCAGGGCCACCCCGAGCAGGCCGACACCTGGCAGGAAGGTCGCCTCCAGGCCGCCGGCGGCCAGGGTGAGCGCCGGCGTCTCCTGGAAGGACTCCACCCGGACCGCGGTGGTGTCGCCGACCTCACTCACCGGTGGGGACCTCCTCGTGACCGCCGAACTCCTGGCGCATGGCCGACAGGAGCTTCTCGGCGAAGCCGGCCTCCCCGCGGGAGGAGAACCGTTCGAACAGGGCGGTGGTCAGCACGTGGGCGGGGACACCGGTCTCCACCGCCGCCGCCACCGTCCAGCGCCCCTCGCCGGAGTCCGACACCTGGCCGCTGAAGCCGGCCACCTCCGGGTCCTTCAGCAGCGCGTGGGCGGTCAGGTCCAGCAGCCAGGAGCCGATCACGCTGCCGCGGCGCCAGACCTCGGCGACCGCCGCGGTGTCGATGTCGTAGCGGTAGAACTCGGGGTCGCGCAGTGGCGCCGTCTCGGCGCTGACCGCCTCCCGGCCCTTGCCGACGTTGGCCTTGTGCAGGATGTTCAGGCCCTCGGCGTAGGCGGCCATGAGGCCGTACTCGATGCCGTTGTGGACCATCTTCACGAAATGGCCGGCGCCGGCGGGGCCGCAGTGGAGGTAGCCGTGCTCGGCGGTGCCCGGCTCGCCCTCCCGGCCCGGGGTGCGCGGCACCGCCGCCACCCCTGGGGCCAGCGTCCGGAAGATCGGTTCGAGGCGGCCGACGACCTCCGCCTCGCCGCCGATCATCAGGCAGAAGCCGCGCTGCAGGCCGAACACGCCGCCGCTGGTGCCGACGTCCAGGTAGTGGATGCCCCTGCCGGCCAGCGCCTGCGCCCGGTGGACGTCGTCGCGGTAGTAGGAGTTGCCGCCGTCGATCACCACGTCGCCGGGCTCCATCAGCTCG
>DASYRU010000081.1:0-5574 GCA_036004165.1 Actinomycetota bacterium | reverse complement strand
GCTGCCCCGGGCCTTCTTCATCAACAAGCTGGACCGCGACCGGGCGTCGTTCGCCCGCACCCTCGACGGCATCCAGACCGCCTTCGGCAAGGGCTGCCCGCCGCTGTACCTGCCGATCGGGGAGGAGCACGACCTCAGCGGCCTGGTCGGCCTGCTGTCCGGCCGCGCCTTCACCCACGACGGCGGCAAGCGCAGCGAGGGCGAGGTCCCGGACGCGCTGCGGGAGGCCGCCGGCAGCCTGCGCGAGCAGCTCATCGAGGCGATCATCCAGGAGTCCGAGAACGAGGACCTGATGGACCGCTACCTCGGCGGCGAGCAGATCGCGCCCACCGACCTGATCCCCGACCTGGAGCGGGCGGTGGCCGCCGGGAAGCTGTTCCCGGTGCTGGCCGGCGCGGCCACCCGCAACATCGGCGTCGCCGAGCTGCTGGAGATCTGCACCCAGGCCTTCCCCTCCCCCACCGAGCGGCCGCCGGTGGAGGGCCGCCGGGCCGACCCGGCCGGGCCGCTGGCGGCCTACGTGTTCAAGACCATCGCCGACCCCTACGTGGGGCGGATGAACCTGTTCCGGGTCGTGTCCGGCACCTTCCTGCCCGACTCGACCGTGCTCAACTCCACCAAGGGCAAGGAGGAGCGGGTCGGCAACCTGCTCACCGTGCGCGGCAAGGCCCAGGAGCCGGCCAGCGAGGTGGTCGCCGGGGACATCGGCGCGGTGGCCAAGCTGACCGACACGGCCACCGGCGACACCCTCTGCACGAAAGAGGACCGGGTGGTGCTGCCCGCCCCGACCATGCCGGACCCGCTGCTGCCGATCGCGATCGCGCCCAAGTCCAGGGGCGACGAGGACCGGCTCTCCTCCGGTCTGGCGCGCAGCGAGGCCGAGGACCTCACCCTGCGGGTGGAGCGCAACGCCGAGACCAAGCAGACGATCCTGTGGGGCATGGGCGAGAACCACATCGAGATCGCCCTCGAGCGCCTCAAGCGCAAGTACGGGGTCGAGGTCGCCCAGGTGCCGCTGCTGCTGCCCTACAAGGAGACCTTCAAGACCGGCGCCAAGGCGCTCGGCCGGCACGTCAAGCAGTCCGGCGGCCACGGCCAGTACGGCATCTGCAACATCGAGGTCGAGCCGCTGCCACGCGGCGGCGGCTTCGAGTTCGTCGACAAGATCTTCGGCGGCGCCATCCCCAACCAGTTCATCCCCTCGGTCGAGAAGGGCGTGCGCAAGTCGATGGAGGAAGGCCTGCTCGCCGGCTACCCGGTGGTGGACATCCGGGTGATCCTCTACGACGGCAAGTACCACACGGTCGACTCCTCCGACATGGCCTTCCAGATCGCCGGCGCGCTGGCGCTGAAGGAGGCCGCCGCGCAGGCCGAGATGGTCCTGCTCGAGCCGCTGCTCGAGCTGGAGGTGCTGGTCCCCGACGAGTACGTCGGCGACGTCCTCGGCGACCTGTCCTCCCGGCGAGGCCGGGTGGTCGGCACCGACCCGGTGGGCACCGGCCGGACGCTGGTGCGGGCCACCGCGCCCGAGGCCGAGGTGATCCGCTACGCGATCGACCTGCGCTCGATGACCAGGGGCAGAGGCTCGTTCGCGCGCCGCTTCTCCCACTACGAGGAGCTGCCGTCGCACCTGGCCGCCAAGGTGGTCGAGGAGGCCAAGGCGCGCAGGTGAGCGGCGCCGGCCGGGACCCCCTGCTGGTCACCGGCATGCCGCGCACGGCCACCGGCTGGGTGGGGAGGATGCTCGAGGCGAGCGGCCGGCTGGTGTACGTGCACCAGCCGCTCAACCCCAACCACCCGCCAGGGCGCTCGCCAGGAGTGCTGCGGGCCGAGGTCCGGCACGCCTTCCAGTACATCAGCGAGGACGACGAGCGGGACTGGCTGCCCGCCTTCCGCGACACGGTGCAGCTGCGCTACCACCCACTGGCCGAGCTGCGCCGCAACCACGCCCCCGACGACCTGTGGCGCGCGGCCGGGCAGATGGGCGGGTTCGCGCTCGGCCGGCTGCGGGGCAGGCGGGTGGTGCTGGGCGACCCCTACGCCGTGTTCGCGGCGCCGTGGCTGCACCGCCGGGTCGGCTGCCAGGTGGTGGTCACCGTCCGCGACCCGGTGGCCACCGTGTCGAGCTGGCGGCGGCTCGGCTGGCGGCCGACGCTCGGCGACCTGCTCGCCCAGCCCGCCCTGGTCCGAGAACGCCTGGCGCCCTTCCGGGGCGCGCTGGAGGCGGCAGGGGCCGACCCGGCCGACGTCGTCGGGCAGGCGACCATGCTGTGGCGGGTGATCTACGGCACGGTCCTGGCCTTCCGCAAGGAGATCCGGGGGGTGGTGGTGGTCAGGGCCGAGGACCTCTCGGTCGACCCGGCACCCACCTTCGCCGCCCTCTACGACCGTCTGGGGCTCCCGTTCGGGCCGGCCGCCGAGCGGGCGATCGCCCGCACCATCCATGCCGGCGGCCGCGCCAGGCAGGAAGGGCTGCAGCGGCAGGAGGCGGCCCGCGTCCGCGCGCTGACCGCCGACGTCGCCCCCGCCTACGGGTATGTCGCGGAGCAGCTCAGCCGCTAGGGACCGTCACCGCCGTCGCCGGCCGGCACCAGCCCCTGGCGCACCGCCAGCGCCGCCGCCTCCAGCTTGGAGTGGACGCCGAGCTTCACCAGCACGTTCTGCACGTGGGTGCGGACCGTGTTGAGCGACAGGTAGGAGACCTCGGCGATGCGGCGGTTGGAGTAGCCGCGGGTGACCAGCACGAGGATCTGGCGCTCCCGCTCGGAGAGGCTACGCAGCCGCAGGTCGAGGTGGTAGGCGGGGGTGGTGGCCGGCGCGGCGACGGCGGCGGCGCCGGCGGGGGGCATCTGGCGGCCGGCGGCGACCGCGCGGATCGCAGCCGCCAGCTCCCTGGCGGAGACAGCCCGGCTCATCAACGCCGCCGCCGGCCGGCGCGGATCCTCGGCCAGCAGCAGCACCCGGGTCGCCGGCCGCGCCTCGCCAACCAGCCGGACCAGCTCGGCCACGCCCGGACCGGGCATCTGGGTGTCGGCCACCAGGACGTCCGGCTGGTGCGCGAGGACCGCCTGCGGGGCCGAGGCGCCGTCGCCGGCGAGGGCGACCACCTCGAGGTCGTCCTCGGCGGACAGCACCATGCCAAGACCTTCGACGAAGGCGTCGTGGTCGTCGGCCAGCACGACCCGGACCGGGTGCCGCATCGTCCCCCCTACGATGTGCGCGCTGTCAGGTGTTGACGGCTTCCTCCAGGGGGCGCGCTGTGACGGGCCGGGCCGCCGGTCCGAGCGGGAGGCTGAGGCCGACGACCGTGCCGCCCCCCGGACGCTCGGAGACCCAGGAGCGCCCGCCGCTCGCCTCCAGGAACCGCCTGACGATGAACAGGCCGATGCCGTGGCCGGACGACCCCTCCGGGGCGTCCCCGCCGCCGTCGCTGACCACGATGTCGACCTCGCGCCGGCCGGTGCCGGGCCGGACGGCCACCTCGACGGTGCCGGCAGCGCCGTGGCGGGCGGCGTTGTCGAGCAGGTTCTCGACCGCCTGGCGGAGCATGGTGGCGTTGGCGCGGACCATCAGTGGCGCCGGCGGCGCATCGACCCGGATCGCGACCCCGCGGGCGGTGGCGACCATCCGCGCCGCCGACCGGACCGCGGCGACGGCGTCGGCCTTGCGGCGGGCCTTGCGTGCGGCCTCACGGCCTCGCCGCTCGTCCCGCAGTACCTCGCGCGCGAGCTCGTCGAGCGCGTCGACCTCGCCGACCATCAGGTCCAGCATGTCGCCGGTGTCGACACCGCGGCCGCGGAGCATGGTGATCGCCTCGCCGACCACACGGAGCGCCGCCATCCGCCGGCGCAGCTCGTGGGCGAGCATGGCCAGGTCGTGCGGCGCGTCCTGGAGCTCACCTTCCGGGATGGGCGCAGCCTCGTGCGCGCATGCCCCCCGACATGCTCTGCCCACTGACGTCGTCCCCCTGTCGTTGCCTGTGGGCCGCCAACGTACTGCGAGGGGGACAGCGTTCCCATCTGAAGAACTGATGAAGAACTGACTAGGGGATCGTACGCGTGCCCGGGTCGTTCTACGTCTTCTGGACGAGCTGGACGGTACGTATCGGGCGGTGGCGCGGTTTCTTCTCGTTCGTCGCGGCCGCGCTGCGGAACTGGCGGCGGCTGCACTAGGGTGCTTCCTTCAATTGCAGTACGACACGACGTAGCCGATGGTTGACAGTGATCGCGGAACGCTCGCTCGTGGAGGTACCGATCGATGGCACAGGTGTTGCTCGCCGACTCGCAGCCGCTGTTCAACGAGGCGTTGGAGGCGCTGTTCTCGCGCGACGAGGACCATCAGGTGGTGGGCCGCTGCAGCTCGGCCGACGAGACCTTCTCGGCGGTCAGCGGCCTGCACCCTGACCTGGTGCTGGTCGACGCCAGCCTCGGCCTGCAGGGCTCGCCGTGCCTGGTCGGCCGCATCCTCGAGGCCCACCCGGGCGGCAAGGTCCTGGTGCTCGGCGACGAGAGCGACGTCGACCTGCTGCTGGCCGCGATCCGCGCCGGTGCCGCAGGGGTGGTCGGCAAGACCCGCGGCGCCGCCACCGTGCTGCGGGTGGCGGGGGCGGTGCTGGCCGGCGAGGGGGCGGTCCCGCGGGCGATGCTGCTGGAGCTGGCCAGGCGCGTCGCGGCCAAGGATGGGCCGAGCGATTCGCCGCTGTCCCGCCTGTCGCGGCGGGAGCGTGAGGTGCTGGGGCTGCTCAGCCGCGGCTGGGACAACGCCCGCATCGGCCGCCAGCTGTTCATCAGCCAGCACACCGTCCGCACCCACATCCAGAACATCCTCGAGAAGCTGGGGATGCATTCGAAGCTGGAGGCGGCGACCTTCGCGATGCAGCGGCCCTTCGAGCTCGACCCCGGTCCCAACGGGACCGGCCCGGACTGAGGCGGCGCCGGTGCCGATCGTCGAGCAGACCGCGACCAGGCCGCACGGTGGCCTGCCGCATGGTGCACCCTGGCGTCGCCGCGGTGCTCGGCGGCTCGTCGTGGCGGTGCGCTATAACGCCCCGGGGTGGACCGGCACGTGAGGAGGAGCGCAGATGGCCACCTGGGACGAGTTCGCCGCCGCCGCGCCGGAGCTCGCCGGGAAGGTGCGCGCGGCCTTCGACAGGGGCGTCCACAAGCTGCTGGCGACCCTGCGCAGGGACGGCTCCCCGCGCATCAGCGGGATCGAGACGACGCTCAAGGATGGCGAGCTCTGGCTCGGCATGATGCCCCAGTCCAGGAAGGCGCTGGACCTGCGCCGCGACCCGCGGATGGCGCTGCACAGCCCCTCGGAGGACCCCGGGGAGGAGCCCAGCAAGTGGCCGGGCGACGCCAAGCTCGCCGGCCGGGCGGTGGAGGTCACCGACCCGGCCGCACTGCAGGCCTTCAGGAGCCCGGACCAGCCGCCGGGGCCGTTCCACCTGTTCCGGGTGGAGCTGACCGAGGTGGTGCTGACCCGGGTCGGCGACCCCCCGGACCACCTGGTGATCGAGCTGTGGCGCGACGGCGAGGGCCTGCACCGCTTCGAACGACGCTAGCTGCAGGAGGT
>DASYRU010000080.1:0-2635 GCA_036004165.1 Actinomycetota bacterium | reverse complement strand
GCCGCCGCCGCCGAGGCGGCCACCCGCTGGCTCGGCCTGCTCGGCCTGGCCGACCGGGCCGACCAGCGCACCGACGAGCTGTCCGGCGGCGAGCGCCAACGGGTCGCGCTCGCCCGCGCCTTCGCGGCCGAGCCGGCGGTGCTGCTGGTCGACGAGCCGACCGCCGAGCTCGACGAGGAGAACCGCGACCGCGCCGTCGGCCTGCTCAGGGACGCCGCCGACCGGGGCGCCGCGGTGGTGGTGGCGACCCACGACCCCGAGGTCGTCGGGCTCTGCGACCAGGTCGTGCGGCTGGTCGACGGCCGCCCGCTGGAGCTCGACCCTGGCCAGGTCGGTGGTCCGGTCGCCTGAACCGGCCGAGCCGCCAGCCCGGCTGGAGGCGCTGCTGTCGGCGGAGGGCCGGGCGCTGCTGGCCGAGCTGCCACCACCTGGCCCGATCGACCCGGCGGAGGAGCTGCGGCTGGCCACGCGGCTGCGGGCCAGCCACCCGCCGGCGCTGGTGGCCGCCGCCCTCGCCCAGCGCGAGCTGCGCGGCCGCGCGCTCGTCAAGTTCCGCCTGGCCGCACGGATGTGGTTCACCCGCGAGGGCCTCGAGCAGGCCTCGGCGGAGCCGCTGGCACGGCACCGGGCCGCCCGCTACCAGGCGTTCGAACGGGTGGCCGACCTCTGCACCGGGATCGGCGGCGACCTCTGCGCGCTGGCGCCGGGAAGGGCCGCCGTGGCCGTCGACCTCGACCAGGTCCACCTGCGCATGGCGCTCCAGAACGCCCGCCTGCACGGCGCCGAGCACCTCGCCGCCGCCCGCGCCGACGTGCGCGGGCTGCGCCTGACCCGCTCGCTCGCGGTGTTCGTCGACCCGGCGAGGCGGCTCGGCGGGCGTCGCCTGCCGGCGGGGGAGAGCCGCCCGCCGCTGGCCTGGTGCCTCGGCCTGGCCGGGCGCGTGGCCGCGGTCGGGATCAAGGCCGCCCCCGGCCTGCCGCTGCGGCTGGTCCCCGACGGCTGGGAGGTGGAGCTGCTGGCCGACCGGCGCGAGCTGAAGGAGGCGGTGCTGTGGTCGCCGGCGCTGGCGACCACCAGCCGCCGCGCCACCATCTTCCCGGGCGGGGACAGCCTGGTGGCCGCCCACGGCCCGCCGGTGCCCTGCGCCGAGCCGGGCGCCTGGCTGCTGGACCCCAACCCGGCCGTCACCCGCGCCGGCCTGGTCGAGGAGCTCGCCCGCCGGCTCGGCGCCTGGAAGCTCGACCCGCGGATCGCGTTCCTCACCGCCGATGCGCCCCTCCGGAGCCCGTTCGGCCGCCTGCTGCGGGTGGACGCCTCGCTGCCCTGGAACCTGAAGCAGCTGCGCCAGCTCCTGCGCCAGCGCCGGGTCGGCGCCGTGGAGGTGCGCAAGCGCGGCTCGGCCGTCGACGTCGGCGAGCTCACCACCCGGCTGCGCCTCCACGGCGAGGAGCGCGCCGTGGTGGTCCTCACCCGCGTCGCCGGCAGGCCGTGGGCGCTGGTCTGCACGGAGCCCCCCGCCCTGGCCTAGACGGCCACGCGTTCGGTCGCGACCGCCCACTTGCCGGAAGCTGTGAATCAATCTATGTTGATCTGGATGGCTTCCGTGCTCGCACCCACCGCTCCACCCGCCAGCCAGGACGCGCTGCCGGTCGAGCTGGCGCGGGCGCTCGGCGACCCGCTTCGCTGGCGGATCGCCGAGCTGCTCGCTTCCGAGCAGCTGTGCGTCGCCCACCTGGCCGACGAGCTGGACGCCGCCCAGCCGCTGGTCAGCCACCACCTCAAGGTGCTGCGCCAGGCCGGTCTGGTGGAGACCGACCGCTACCGCTACTGGACCTACTACCGGCTGCGTCCCGGCGCCCTGGTCAGGCTGGCCGCCACCCTTGGACTGCTGGTCCGCTCCGCCCCGAGCGGGACGGCGTGTCGGCGGCTGCCCCCGGGGCCAGTTCCCGTCCCGTCCGCCGCCGTCCGTTCCGCAGTGCCCCAAGGAGGCAGGCCCGTGCCGTTCCGTGACGCGCCGATGGACCCGCTCACCCGCCAGACCTTCATCCGCTCGATCGAGTCGCTGGCCGACGAGTTCCGCGGCATCTACTCGCTGGAGACCGTCGAACGCTTCGTGGACGAGTCGATCGACCGGCTGTCGGGCGCCCGGGTGGTCGACTTCATCCCCCTGTTCGTGCACCGCTTCGCCCGCGAGCGGCTGCGCGCCCTGGCCCAGAGCCAGGGAGCCATCGCCAAGGACGTCCCCGAGGTCCTGTTCGTCTGCGTCCACAACGCCGGCCGCAGCCAGATGGCGGCGGCGCTGCTGGACCATCACGCCAGGGGCAAGGTGCACATCCGCTCGGCCGGCTCGGACCCGGCCGACCAGATCAACCCGGCGGTGCTCGCCGCCCTGGACGAATGGGGCATCGACCTGTCCCAGGAGTTCCCCAAGCCCCTGACCGACGAGTTCGTGAAGGCCGCCGACGTGGTCATCACCATGGGCTGCGGGGATGCCTGCCCGATCTACCCGGGCAAGCGCTACGAGGACTGGGAGCTGGACGACCCGGCCGGCCAGCCGGTCGAGGTGGTGCGCGGCATCCGCGACGACCTCGACGCTCGCGTCCAGCGGCTGCTGGCCGAGCTGGTCCCGGCCGGC
>DASYRU010000079.1:0-3226 GCA_036004165.1 Actinomycetota bacterium | reverse complement strand
GGGGCCACCGTGGCCAGGCCGTCCACCAGCCGGCGGAGCTGGCGCCGGATCTCACGCAGGGTGGTGGCATGGGTGATGTCGTTGGTGCCGACGCAGACCAGCACCATGTCGGGGTCGAGCCCGGCGACCAGGGGAAGCTGCTCGTCCACCACGTTGCACAGCTTGGAGCCGGAGACGCCGAGGGCGTGCAGGCCGACCCGGTAGTCGTCGCTCAGCGCCTTGGCGACGCCGTAGGTGAGGGTGTCCTCGGCAGCGTCGGCGCCGACGCCGGCCACCGAGCTGTCGCCCAGCACGACCAGGACCAGCGGCTCGGCGTCCTCCGGGCCGAGCACGCCGCTGAGCTCGAGCACCGGTTCGGCGGAGAGGAAACGGCGGCGCTTGGCCGCCAGCACCTCGGCGGCCAACGTGGTGGCCAGGGCGCCCGCTCCGAGCAGCGACGCCCGGCCGACGTGCCGGACAGCGATACCCACCCGCACCTCCCCAAAGCCAGGGTAACTGGACGTTGCCCTGCTTGGGAAGCCTGCAACTGCGGTAGGCGGCGGTATGTCAGCGGGGGCGGTGCCGACCGCTCAGCGTGGCACGATCTCGCTGAGGTGGCCGGGGTCACGCTGGTAGTGGTCCACCAGCTCGGCGGTGCAGGCGTCGATGCGCTCGTGCAGCGCCCTGCGGTAGGCGGAGAGCTTGACCTCGGCCTCGATCAGGCCGCGCTCGACCCGGTGGACGGCGGCCGGGTCGTCCCAGTCGATCGGGGCGTCCCACAGCGCCTCGAGGCCGGCCAGCGGGCTGACCAGCCCCTCCAGGGCAAGCCGGGTGGCGGCCGGCGAGCGCCGCCTGGTGCCGGTGCCGGTCCGGGCGGCGGCAAGGCGGGCCAGGTCGTCGGCGCTGGGGTGGCCGCCGTCGAGGGCGCCGTGGAGCAGGTCGAGGCGGCCCTGCACGAGCTGGCGCCAGTAGCTGACCCGCTGCTCCTCGTCCCTCAGCGACTCCCGCAGCGCGCGCAGGTCGGTGAGCGGCTCCAGCCGCTCCTGGTGGACTTCGTTGTCCTCGGTCACGGCATCCTCCCCATGCGCCCTCGGTCGGTAGGTTCTCGGCATCCGGCCCCCTCCACTTCAGTGGCCATTTGGTGACTGGGGCGCCTACTATCCGGCCATGCCCGCCACCCCCAAGCCGCCGACGAGCGGTCGGCGCCGCGAGTCCAAGGCGGCGCGGGCGGCACGTGCGGCCGAGCTGCGGAGCCGGCTGGCCGCCCGCTACCCGGACGTCACCACCGCGCTCACCCACCGATCGGCCTGGGAGCTGCTGGTGGCCACCATCCTGTCAGCCCAGTCGACCGACGAGGTCGTCAACCGGGTGACCCCGGAGCTGCTGCGCCGCTACCCGACGGTGGCCGACCTCGCTGGCGCCGACCGGGAGGAGCTGGAGCGGCTCATCCACCCGACCGGCTTCTTCCGGATGAAGGCCAAGGCGGTCCAGGAATCGGCCAGGTACCTGCTGGTGCATCACGGCGGCGAGGTCCCGGCCACCATGGACGAGCTGGTCGAGCTGCCCGGGGTGGGACGCAAGACCGCCAACGTGGTCCTCGGCTCGTTCTTCGCCCGCAACGAGGGGGTGGTGGTCGACACCCACGTCGGGCGGCTGTCCCGCCGCCTCGGCCTGACCCGCCACCACGACCCCGTGAAGGTCGAGCAGGACCTGATGCGGCTGATCCCGGCCGAGGAGTGGACGATCTTCTCCCACCGGCTGATCTGGTTCGGGCGCGAGGTCTGCACCGCCAAGGACCCGCGCTGCGACCGTTGCGAGCTGGCCGACCTGTGCCCGTCGGCCTTCAAGGTCGGTCGCTGGGTCAAGCCGGCCACCCGGGCGGGCAGAGGGCGGTAGCCCTCAGCAATTCTGTTGGGAATTTTGCTACGGAAATACCCTCCGGGATAGTTGACCGGGATTTGAGTCGAACCGTCCGAACCTGTTTGATCTGCAGTCCGTGGGGACGAGTGTTGGGGGAGAGGGTGCAGCCAGCCCGGAACACTTCTCCCGAAAATTCGGGCGAAGCGCCGAAGCGGCTTTCACCGGATGAACCACTCTGGGACCAGGAGCCGGCGCGCAAGCGTGCGCTGCCCGGCTTCGGTGTGCGCCTGGAGCGGCTGCCTCCCAGGCGGTCGGCCCGCGGCATCCCCGCGCCTCCGACCAGCCCGCCCCTTCCGTCCGAGCAGGCCCCTCCGAGCAACGAGGAGACCACCCCGGCCGAGCAGCCAGCGCCAACCGCGGACAGCACCCCCGCAGGCGTCCCCACATCCACACCCCCGCCGGCAGCGGACAGCACCTCCGCCGAGCTCGCCACCCCGGCCCCGCCGCCGCCCGCCGAGCTCGCCACCCCGGCCCCGCCGCCGCCCGCCGAGCGCCGCCCGCTCTGGCGCCGCGCGCTCCGGGTCAACCTGGTGCTGGCCGGCGCCGCCGTCGTCCTGCTGCTGGTCGGCTACCTGGGCGGCGCGGCAGTGACCCGCGACGGGGCGTCGACCCCTCCCCAGGCGACGGCCCCGCCGGCGCCCACCGCCACCAGCATCGTGCCGGCCCCGCCCCCGCGAGCCTGCGTGGTCGCGGTCGAGCAGGCCGACATCGCCATCTCCTACCTGGTCGGCAACATCCGCGACCAGCGCCTTTCACGGGCCATCCAGGAGTTCGTCAAGAGCAGGCGCGCCTGCCAGCAAGCTATGAGGTGAACATGCGTCGAACCATCATCGTCGCCCCGGTCCTGACCCTGCTGCTGATGGTCTGGCTGGCGGGTCCCGCCGCCGCCCAGGCCAAGAACCTCGAGGTGACCAGCGCGAGCTGCTCGGGCGTCAGCGTCCAGGCCTCGGGGATGCCCGCCAGCGAGCAGCTCTTCCTGCTGGTCCGCAACCTGTCCACCGGCGCCGTGATCGGCGGCGAGCCGACCCCCGTGCAGTCCACCTCCTCCGGCACCGTCCAGAAGCAGCTGGACAAGAACCTCAAGGGTGTCGGCACGGTCGACGTGAGCATCTGGACCAAGGAAGGCGAGACGCTGACGATGACCGCCAGGGACACCGCGCAGACCGGCTGCGCCGCGTCGGCCGCTGCCGGGTCGCTGGCGCTGACCGGCCCGGCCACCGCCAGCGTGGAGCTGGTGCTCGCCGTGCTGCTGCTGGTCGTGGGCGCCGTCGCGGTGTGGTGGGCCCGCTACCGTCCAAGGCACGTCAGGGTCTGACGCGAGCACGCA
>DASYRU010000078.1:0-5151 GCA_036004165.1 Actinomycetota bacterium | reverse complement strand
ACCATCTTGTCGATCTGCTTCTCGTCGGGCAGCGGCAGGGTGTTGGTGACCACCACCTCGCCGATGGGGGCGTTCTTGAGCCGGTCGATGGCCGGGCCGGAGAAGATCCCGTGGGTGGCGGCGGCGGTGACGTGGGCGGCGCCGTTGGCCATCAGCACCTCCGCACCCTGCACGATGGTGCCGGCGGTGTCGATGATGTCGTCGATCATCACGCAGTGCAGCCCGGCGACCTCGCCGACCACCTCGCGCACCTCGACCTTGTTGGCCTCCTCGCGGCTGCGCCGCTTGTGCAGGAAGGCCAGCGGCGCGCCGAGGACGGCGGCCAGCTGCTCGGCCGTCTTGACCCTGCCGGCGTCGGGGGCGACCACCACCAGGTCGCGCTCGTGGTGCTTGCGGACGTACTCGGCCAGCAGCGGCATGGCCGTCAGGTGGTCGACCGGGCCGTCGAAGAAGCCCTGCACCTGGCCGGAGTGCAGGTCAACGGTGATGATCCGGTCGGCCCCTGCCACCTGGAACATGTCGGCGACCAGCTTGGCGGTGATCGGCTCCCGCCCGCGGCCCTTCTTGTCCTGGCGGGAGTAGCCGTAGTAGGGCATCACCGCGCTGATCCGCTTGGCCGACGCCCGCTTGAGCGCGTCGATCATGATGAGGTGCTCCATGATCCGCTCGTTGACCGGGGCGGCGTGGGTCTGGATCACGAACGCGTCGGTGCCGCGCACGCTCTCCCCGAAGCGGGAGTAGATCTCGCCGTTGGCGAAGTCGCGGACGTCGACCGAGCCGCACTCGATGCCGAGATGCCGGGCGACCTCGGCGCCCAGCTCGCGGCTTGCCCTGCCGGAGAACAGCATCAGGTGCCTGCGCCCAAGCGCCTCCACCATCTTGGGCGTCACCCCGTTGCTCACCGTCGCCTCCCCGTCACTCCTTGGTGTCGTGCTGTCGTCGCTTGCGGCGTCTGGCGGCCCACCCCTCGATGGTCCGCTGGTCGGAGCGTTCGATGGCGAGAGCGTCGGGTGGAACGTCCTTGGTGATCGTGGATCCGGCGGCGGTCTGGGCCCCGTCCCCGACCGTCAGGGGGGCGACCAGCATGGTATCCGATCCGATGAAGGCGCCGTCGCCGACGCTGGTGTGGTGCTTGGCGACCCCGTCGTAGTTGACGAACACGGTGCCGGCGCCGACGTTCACCCCGGCGCCGATGTCGGCGTCGCCGACGTAGGTGAGGTGGGGGACCTTGGAGCCGGGTCCGATCTGGGACTGCTTCACCTCCACGAAGGTGCCGGCCTTGCTGCCCGGCCCGAGCTGGGTGCCGGGGCGCAGGTGGGCGAACGGGCCGACGTTCGCCTTCGCGCCGATGCTGGCGCTGACCGCCTGGCTCTGGGTGACGGTCGCCTCGTCGTCGACGGTGCAGCCGACCAGCCGGGTGTTGGGCCCGATCCGGCAGCGGGCCCCGATGCGGGTGCCCGCCTCCAGGAAGGTGAGCGGCTCCAGCACCGTGTCGGCGCCCACCTCGACGTCGACGTCGACGTAGGTGGTGGCCGGGTCGACCACGGTCACCCCGGCCAGCATCAGCCGCCGCAGCAGCCGCCGGCGCAGCACGGCCGCGGCCGCGGCCAGCTCCGCCCGGTCGTTCACCCCGCGCGCCTCCTCCTCGGGCCCGGCACAGGCGGCCACCAGCCCACCGGCCGCCAGCACCGCCGGCAGCAGGTCGGGCAGGTAGCGCTCGCCCTGGTGGTTGTCGCTGCCGAGCCCGGCGAGGCCGTCGAGGGCCTGGCGCCGGAACACGTAGAAACCGGCGTTCACCTCCCGGATGGCGAGCTGCTCGCTGCTGGCGTCGCGGTGCTCCACCACCCCGACGACCGCGCCCTCGGGGTCGCGCAGGACCCGGCCGTAGCCGCTGGGATCGTCGAGCTCGCAGGTGAGCAGGGTGGCGGCCGCGTGCGTCGCCCGGTGGCGCTCCAGCAGGCGCTCCAACAGGTCCGTGGTGACCAGCGGGGTGTCGCCGTACAGCACCAGCACGTCGCCGTCGGAGGGCAGCAGCGGCAGGGCCGCGGCCAGCGCGTCGCCGGTGCCGCGCAGCTCCCGCTGCTCCGCGAACCCGACCGGGCCGAGGTCGGCGGCCTCGACCGCGGCGACGACCCCCTCGGCGCCGCGGCCCACCACCAGCACGGTCCGCTCGGCCTTCAACGGGGCGGCGGCGGCGAGCACGTGCCAGACGAGCGGCTTCCCGGTCAGCGGGTGCAGGGGCTTGGGCAGCGCCGAACGGAAGCGCTTGCCCTCCCCGGCCGCGAGCACCACCACACTTAAAGAGGTTCGCGCATCACCCTGCCGTGCGACCTGATCGCCTTCGGGGATCCCGTGGTTTTGGTGATGCGCGAACCTCTTTAGGCTCATCCGGTAGCTCATCCCCCTTGACGGCCCGTCCTGCCCGGAGAAGCTGGCGGGCAAGGATTCGAACCTTGACCTGACGGCTCCAAAGGCCGCCGTGCTGCCATTACACCACCCGCCATGGCGCCCACCAGGCTACCCGAACGTCACCCCGGGGACCGGGCTGCGGGCGACCTCGACCCGGGCGAAGGCGTTCCGCGTGGCCCTGGCGACCCGGGCGGCGTGCTCCTCGTCGCGGCAGAGCCCCAGCATGGTCGGGCCGCTTCCGCTCATCACCGCGCCGAGCGCGCCGGCCTCCACCAGCCGCGGCTTGGCCGCGGCCAGCCCTGGCAGCAGGTCGAAGGCGGCCGGCTCGAGGTCGTTGTGGAGGGTCGCGGCCAGCCGTTCCAGGTCGCCGGCGGCAAGGGCGTCCAGCAGCGCCGCCGGCCAGCGGCCCTCCAGGTCGGTGGCCAGCTTCAGCTCGTCGAAATGGTCGTAGACCTGCTGGGTGGCCAGCCGTTCGTGGTCGATGCCCACCACCCACCAGATGGGCTTGCCCGGCACCTCGCGGACCTTCTCGCCGCGGCCGGTCGCCACCCGGGTGCCGCCGACGATGCAGAAGGGCACGTCGGCGCCGACCTCGCCGGCCATCGTCTGGAGGTTCACGGCGGGCAGGTGCAGGCCCCAGAGCCGGTCGAGGGCGATCAGGGCCGCGGCCCCGTCGGCGCTGCCGCCGCCGAGCCCGGCCGACACGGGGATGCCCTTGCGGAGCCGGAAGCGGGCCCCCGGCAGGTCACGGGAGCGGCGTGCCAGCTCGCGGGCGGCGACCAGCACCAGGTTGGTCTCGTCCGGCGGCAGCCCTCCGCCCTCAACCTCCAGGCCCAGGCCCTCTGGGACCACCTCGACCTCCAGCTCGTCCCAGATGGCGATCGACTGCAGGACCGAGATGACCTGGTGGTAGCCGTCGTCGCGGAGCGGCCCGACGTACAGGCCGAGGTTGACCTTGGCGGCGGCCCTGGCCCGCAGTGCCGGTGCTCCCTGGGAACCCGGCTGGCGTTGCTGGCTGGCCACGCGTCCCCTCCCCGACGTCGCCGATGCCCGCGTGTGGAACTCCTCCCCCGGGCGAGCTGCGGGAGTCCGGGCATCGTAGCGGCGACCGGCGATCGGTTCAAAAAGGACGCTTGACCTGCCGGGCGAGGGCGGCGAAGGCGGCCACGTCGAGCCGCTCTGCCCGCTGGCCGAGGTCGACCCCGGCATCCCGGCCAAGCGACTCGACCTCGGCGGCGTCCAGCCCCAGCCCCCTGAGGGCGTTGCGGAGGGTCTTGCGGCGCTGGGCGAAGGCCGCGTCGATCACCCTGGCGACCGCCCGGTAGTCCAGCCCGCGCATGGCCGGGTGCGCGCGCCGGTCGATGCCGACCAGGACCGAGTCGACGTGCGGCTCCGGGACGAACACGTGCCGGCTCACCGGGGCGAGCACGCGGGCCTCCGCCAGGGCGGCCAGCTTGGCGCTCGGCGCGCCGTAGGCGGCCGTGCCCGGGGCGGCCGCCAGCCGCTCACCGACCTCCCGCTGGGCCATGACGGTCAGATGCCCGACCCCTGCCACGCCGGCCAGCACCCGCAGGACCAGGGTCGCGGCGATGTTGTAGGGCAGGTTGGCGACCAGCCGGCCGGCGGCCGGGGCGATGGCGCCAAGGTCGACCCGGAGGGCGTCGGCGACCTCGACCCGCACGTCCGGGTCGCCGCCGAGGACCTCCGCCAGCGCGGGCAGCAGGCGGGCGTCCGCCTCGACCGCCACCACCCGGGCGCCCGCCTCGCGCAGGGCGAGGGTGAGGCTGCCGAGCCCCGGCCCGACCTCCAGCACCGTCTCCCCCGGCCGGACCCCTGCCAGCCGGACCACCTTGCGGGCGGTGTTCGGGTCGGCCAGGTAGTGCTGCCCGAGGGCCTTGCTCGGCCGCAGCCCGTGGCGGTGGAGCAGCTCCCGCACCCGCGCCGGCCCCAGCAGCGCCACCGGCTCGGCCATCTCAGCCCGCCACGGGCAGGCGGAAGGCGCGTGCCGCGTTGCTGGTGGTGGCCGCCGCGATCTCCTCCAGCGGCTTGCCGTGCACGGCCGCGACCGTTTCGGCGGTGACCGCGACCCGGCCCGGCCGGTTGGGGCGGCCACGGTAGGGGTGGGGGGAGAGGAACGGGCTGTCGGTCTCGAGCACCATCCGGTCGAGGGGGACGACCGCGCAGGCGGCCCGCAGCTCCGGGGCGTTGCGGAAGGTGACCGTGCCGGCGAACGACACGTACCAGCCCGCCTCGACCACCCTGGCGGCGACCCGCTCGTCGCCGCTGAAGCAGTGGAACACCACCCTGCCGGGGGCGCCCTCGCCGTCGAGGATCGCCAGCACGTCGGCGAACGCGTCGCGGCAGTGGACCACCAGGGCCTTGTCGAGCTCGCGGGCGAGGCGGACGTGGGCGGCGAAGGCGGCCCGCTGCACCTCCCTCGGCGAGTGGTCGCGGTAGTAGTCGAGGCCGGTCTCCCCCACCGCCACCACCTGGTCGGCGGCCAGCAGCCCGCGCAGCTCGACGAGCACCCGCTGGTCGAGGCCGACCGCGTCGTGCGGGTGCACACCCGCGGTCGCCGACACGTGCCGGAGCCGCGCCGCGTTGGCGGCGGCCTGCCGGCTGGAGTCCAGGTCGATGCCCACGTCGACCAGGTGCCCGACCCCTTCGGCGCGCGCCTCGGCGACCACCTGCTCCGGCGGCGGCTCCAGCAGGTGCAGGTGGCAGTGGGTGTCGACCAGCACG
>DASYRU010000077.1:0-2655 GCA_036004165.1 Actinomycetota bacterium | reverse complement strand
CTCCGGGTCGTCTCGCCGATCCCCGCCTTCGGCCCCGCCGAGCTGGAGCTGCTCGGCTGGGTGGCCGACCGCTACGCCGGCACCGTGACCGACACCCTGCGGCTGGCCGTCCCGCCCAGGGTCGCCGCCGTGGAGGCCACCGCCGACGCCGACGCCCACCCGGCGGCGGACGGCGCGGCCGCCGGCGACCCCGAGGCCCGCCCCGCCGTGGCCGCCGGGGAGCCGCTGGCCGGGCTGGTCGCCGCCAGGCGGCCGGCGGCGGTGTACTGGCGGCCGCTGCCGGGGGAGGACCGGGGGGCGCAGGTGGCGGCCCTGGTGGAGGCCGCGCTGGAGGCGGGGCGGGGCGCGATCGTGGTCACCCCGGAGGTGGTGGCCGGCTCGGCGGTCGGCGACGCCGTCCGCAAGGCCTTCCCGGACGCCGCCGACCTCGCCAGCGACCTGTCGGACCGGCGCCGCTACCGCGCCTGGGCGGAGCTGCGCCGCGGCCGCCGCCGGGTGGTGGTCGGCGGCCGCTCGGCGGTGCTCGCCCCGCTGCCCGAGCTGGGCTGCGTGGTGATCGACGACGAGGCCAATTTCGCCCACAAGGAGCAGCGCACCCCCCGCTTCCACGCCCGTGAGGTGGCGCTGCGGCGGGCGGCCCGCGCGCGGGCGCTGTGCGTGCTCACCGGGACGGTGCCGTCGGCCGAGGCGCTGGCCGCGATGCAGGCGGGCCAGTGCCGCCTGCTCCGCCCCGACCGTGCCGCCGAGCGCCAGGCCCGCCCGCTGGTGGAGGTCGTCGACCCCGACGACGAGGGGCCGACCGCCGCGAGGCTGCACCCGCGCGGCCTGGCCGCCCTCCGCGCCGCCCTGCAGCGGGGCGAGAGCGCCTACGTGCTGGTGCCGCGGCGCGGCGCCGCCGACCCGGCCGAGCCGGGCGCGCGCACCGCCGGCCAGGTCGCCGCCGAGCTGGCCCGCGTCCTGCCGGCCGTCCCGGTGTGGCGGCTGGACCGGGAGGTGGTCGACCCCGGCATGGTGCCGCCGTGGGCGGGGCGGCGGCCCGGGGTGGTGGTCGGCACGGTCGCCGGGGTCAAGGACCATCCTCCGCTGACCGGCTGCCGCACCGTGGTGGTGGTCGGCGCCGACACCGCCCTCGGGCAGGCCGAGGTGCGGGCGGCCGAGGAGGCCTACCGGACCTGGAGCCGGGCGGCCGCCTGGTGCGGGCCGCGCGGCGGCGCCGGCCGGCTGGTGCTGCAGACCCGCCAGGGCGGCCACCACGCGGTCCAGGCGCTGGTCCGCTGGGACCCGGAGTTCTTCTGGCGCCACGAGCTGCCCCGCCGGGTCGAGCTGCGGTTCCCCCCTGCCCGGCGGCTGGTCCTGGTCGAGGGGCCGGTCCCCGAGGAGGCGGAGCAGGCGAGGACGGTGCTCGCCGCCGCCCTCGGGCCCAAGGCGGAGCTGCTCGGCCCGGCGGCGATGGGCCGGAGCTGGCGTATCATCGCCAAGGTCGAGGACGCCGAGTCGGCGGCCCGCGCGCTCCGCCCCGTGCTCACCGAGGCTTCCCGGGCCGGTGGCCCGCGGATGTCGGTGGACATCGAGCCGCTCGAGGTCCTGGCCGCGCCGCGCCAGCACGGTTAAGGAGACCCGCCTGTGGCATTGCTCGAGATCCGGCTGTTCGGCGACCCGGTGCTGAAGGAGCAGGCAGCGCCGGTGACCCGGTTCGATGCCGAGCTGGCCCGCTTCGGCGAGGACCTGCTGGAGACCCTGCGGGCCGCGCAGGGCGCCGGGCTGGCGGCGCCGCAGGTCGGGGTGCTCAAGCGGATGTTCGCCTACGACGTCCCGCCGGACGAGGAGGGCGGCGAGCGTCCCTCCGGGGTGCTGGTCAACCCGGTCGTCACCCGCAGGGAGGGCGAGCAGACCGGCGAGGAGGGCTGCCTGTCCTTCCCCGGGATCTACTACACCGTCACCCGGGCGCTGGCCGTCACCGTCGCCGCCCAGGACGTCCGCGGCCGGCCGGTCGAGCTGGACGGCGAGGGGCTGCTGGCCCGCTGCTTCCAGCACGAGATCGACCACCTGGACGGGGTCCTGTTCATCGAGCGGATGTCCAGGGGCGACCGCAAGCGCGCCCTGCGACAGTGGCGCGAGCGCGAGCTCGACCTGGAGCTGGGCGGCGTCCCACCGCACCTGCACCGATCCGAGATCCAGCCGGACAAGACGCTGTAGGCGCGGTGCGCGTCGTCTACCTGGGCACGCCGGCGGCCGCGGTGCCGCCGCTGCAGGCGCTGCTGGCGTCCAGCCACCAGGTGGTCGGCGTGGTCACCCGTCCCGACCGTCCCCGCGACCACCAGCGGGGCGCGCCTGCGCCCTCGCCGGTCAAGCTGGCCGCGACCGCCGCCCGGCTGCCGGTGCTGGAGCCGCCGAGCGGCCGCGACCCGGCCCTGCCCGGCCAGCTCGCCGAGCTCGGCGGCGAGATCGGCTTCTCCTGCGCCTTCGGCTACCTGCTGCCGGCAGCGGTGCTCGCCGTCTTCCCCCGCGGAGTGATGAACCTCCACTTCTCGCTGCTGCCCGCCTACCGGGGGCCGGCGCCGGTGCAGCGTGCCCTGCTGGACGGGGTCGCGGTCACCGGGGTCTGCACCTTCATGATCGACGAGGGGATGGACACCGGGCCGCTGCTGCTGGCCG
>DASYRU010000076.1:0-3900 GCA_036004165.1 Actinomycetota bacterium | reverse complement strand
CTGGTCGGCTCGTCGATGGGCGGCGCGGCGGTGCTGGCGGCGGCCACGCGGATCTCCCCGCCGGTCGCCGGGGTGGTGAGCCTCTCGGCACCGCACGAGTACCTGGACGCCGACGCGCAGGCGGCGGCCGGCCGGCTGCGGGTGCCGGTGCTGTTCGTGGCCGCCGAGGACGACCCGCCGTTCGCCGACGACGCCAGGGCGATGTACCGGGCGGCCACCGTCGGCGACAAGCGGCTGCTGATCCTGCCGTCGGGCGGGCACGGGACCTCGCTGCTGGAGTTCGGCGACCAGGCCGCGAAGGTGCGGTCGGCGGTGACCGGCTTCCTGCGGGCCCACCTGGGCGGCTGAGCGGCCGGCTCAGTCCTTGGTGAAATAGTCGCCGGACTGGTAGCGGCCGGTGCGTTGCTTGGCGAGCTGCATGAGGCAGTCGTTGAGCAGGCTGGAGGCGCCGATCCGGTACCACTCCGGGGTGAGCCAGTCGGGGCCGAGGGTCTCGTTGACCAGCACCAGATGCTGGATGGCCTGCTTGGCGGTGCGGACGCCGCCGGCCGGTTTCATGCCGACCATGCGCCCGGTGCGGTCGTGGTAGTCGCGGATCGCCTCCAGCATCACCAGCGCCACCGGCAGGGTCGCGGCCGGCTGGACCTTGCCGGTGGAGGTCTTGATGAAGTCGGCCCCGGCGGCCATCGCCAGCACGCTCGCCCGGCGGACGTTGTCGAGCGTGCCGAGCTCGCCGGTCTCCAGGATCACCTTGAGCCTCGCCGGCCCGCAGGCCTCCTTGACCAGCACGACCTCCTCGAACACCTCCTGGTGGCGGCCGGCCAGGAAAGCGCCGCGGTTGATCACCATGTCGACCTCGTCGGCGCCGGCCTCGACCGCGTCGGTGACGTCGCCGAGGCGGACGGCCAGGGAGGCCTGGCCGCTGGGGAAGGCGGTGGCCACCGAGGCCACCTTCACGCCGGAACCGGCAAGGGCCCGCTTGGCGGTGGCGACCAGCGACGGGTAGACGCAGACGGCGGCGACCGGCGGGACCTCCGGGTCGGAGGGGTCTGGCCGGCGCGCCTTGGAGCAGAGGGCCTCCACCTTGCCAGGGGTGTCGGCCCCCTCGAGGGTGGTGAGGTCGATGACCGCCACGGCCAGGCGCAGGGCGGCGACCTTCGACTCCTTCTTGATGCTCCGCCGGGCCAGCGCGGCCGCCCGCTCCTCGGCGCCGACCTGGTCGACCGCGAAGCGGCTGAGCAGCGGGCCGAGCGCGACCTGCTGCAGGAAGCCGCTGCCGGCCTCGGCCAGCCGCACGGGCGTGGTCGCCATGGCGCCTCCCGGGCCCTGGGATCCTGACCGGTCGATTGTAGCGGCGGCCCGTACGGCGCCGGAGAACGCAGAACCTGTCCAACCGGTGAAGATGTAGGTTCCGGACGAGACCACCATGTCACCATCTTGTTATCCGCGGCGCGGACACTGGCGTGGAGCGGGCGTGCAGCGGTGGACATCCGGCCATCCCGAGGTGACACAGGGGTGGCCGGATCGAGCCGTTTGAGCGACCATGGATGCCTGGGTTGCTGCGACCAAAGGAGGCGGCATGGGCCTTGACGTCTATGTTGGGTCGCTGACCCGCTACTACGCCGAAGGCCCCACGGACGGCGTCGAGCGGATCGCCCGCCACCAGAACGTGCCCTTCACCGCCGGGCAGGGCGGCGAGGAGGTCATCAGGGCCGCGGTCCTCGCCTGGCGGGACGGCCTTGGCCGCTGGCTCGGCGACCGCCTGGCCGAGCCGTTGGACTGGGACGAGTCCAGCCTGGCGCCCTGCTTCACCGACAAGCCCGGCTGGGACGGCTACGGGGGCACCCTGCTGCTGGCCGCCCACGACGAGCACCCGGAGCTGCCCACCCCGGCCGCCCTCTCCGCCGACTGGCCGGACGACCCCGCCTACCAGGCCTCCTCCGCCCAGGGCGCCGACTCCCGCTACCAGCAGCTGCTCACCCCGGAGCTGTGGCTGCCGTGCCGGTTCGGGTTCACCGTCCGGACCCGGGACATCACCGGCCAGGAGGTCGAGGTCGGCTCCAGCGTCGCCCTGCTGGGCCAGCTCGACCTGCTCCGCCACCGCCAGGGCCTCAACGGCGAGCCGGTCCCCGCCGACCCCGAGCGGCCGCTGGCCGCCGCCGCCAGCCTGGGCCTGGGCGTGCTAGCGCGGCTCGCCGAGCGCTCCATCCGCCACCGCCTGCCGATGAAACTGGACTTCTATTGATCCTTTCACCTTGAGGTGACGGTGGGTTGCTGGTGTGCGAGCATGCCGGCCATGTCGACCAACCGCCGCAAGCAGCAAGCACGAGCGCGGGCCGCGCAGGAGCGGGCGGCGCGCCAGGCTCGCCGGGAACGCGCCGCCGAGCTGTTTGTCCAGGGTCGCTCCCAGGCCGAGGTCGCCCGCGAGCTGGACGTCTCGCGGCAGAGCGCCAGCCGCTGGCATGCCGGCTGGCAAGCCGACGGGACGGCCGCGCTGCGCACTCGTGGGCCGACCGGCCGGCGCCCCAAGGTGCCCGACACCGCCCTGGAGCCGATCGAGCAGGCGCTGCTGGAGGGCGCGCTGGCGCACGGGTTCACCACCGACGTGTGGACCCTTGACCGCATCGCGGTGGTCATCCAGGGGCTGACCGGGATCCGGCTGTCGAACCCGTCGGTGTGGCGGCTGCTGCGCGGGCGGCTGGGCTGGAGCGTCCAGCGACCGGAGCGCCAAGCCAAGGAACGCGACGAGGAAGCGATCCAGCACTGGGTGGCGCATGAGTGGCCGCGGATCAAAAAGGGGCCCGCGCAGAATCGGCCTGGCTTGTCTTCTTCGACGAATCGGGCGTCTCGCTGATCCCACCGGTGCGGCGCACCTGGTCGCCGCGCGGCAGGACGCCGATCCTGCGCCACCGGATGGCCTGGAAGCGCGCCTCCATGGCGGCCGCGCTCGGCTACCGGCCCGGCCCCGACGCCGACGGTGCCATGGCGGCCCGCTTGTGCTTCCACCTGCAGGCCGACAGCTACAACACCGACAGCCTCATCGAGGTGCTGCAGCAGCTGGCCGGCTTCTACGGCGGCCACCGGGTGGTGCTGCTGTGGGACGGGCTCTCGTCGCACTGGAGCTACAAGATGCGCGCCCACCTGCATGAGCAACGCCACTGGCTCACGGTCGAGCGGCTGCCCGCCTACGCACCGGAGCTGAACCCGGTCGAATACCTGTGGGCCAACCTGAAGGGCGCCGAGCTGGCCAACTACACCGGCGACACCGTGGCCGAGGTCGCCGGTCAAGCCCAGCAAGGGATCCAGCGGGTCTGCGACAGCGACAGCCTGGTGGCCGGGTTCCTGGACCACGCCGGACTGTCGCTCGACGACGAGCCGTCACCCTAACGTGAAAGGATCAATAGGAGTCAATTCCGGCCGCTGCGCCGAGTGCTCCGCTGGCGGTCGCAGCCACAGCGACACCGCGGTCGGCTGCATGGTCAGCTCGACCACCCCCAGCAGCTCGCCGGTCAGGGTGTCCAGGTCGACCTGCTGGCGCAGCCGTGCGCTGAACGCCGCAATCGTCCGCGCGGCGTCGTGGCGGCGGCGATTGAAGCGGCGGTCCACCGCGGCCTGGACGCGGCGGCGGGCCGGCTGGAACGCCGCCGCCAGTGCCAGCGTCGCCGCGGCCACCACCAGGCTGCGGTTTTGGCCGAGGAGCTGACCAAGGCCCAGGACCACGCCGGCGTAGCCGCCACCGAGCAGCACGGTCAGGAGTCCGTAGGCGAGCGTGCGGCTGATGATGCGGTCCAGGTCATACAGCCGATAGCGCAGGATCGCCGCGCCGATTCCTAGGGGCAGGACGGCCGCGCAGAGCCCAAGCCCCCAGCCGAACAGGGCTGGGGTTTCGGTCAGCATGGC
>DASYRU010000075.1:0-2247 GCA_036004165.1 Actinomycetota bacterium | reverse complement strand
TGCCGGCGATTCCGGCGACGGCATGCAGCTCACCGGCGACCGCTTCACCAGCGAGACCGCCGCCTTCGGCAACGACCTGTCGACCCTGCCGGACTTCCCGGCCGAGATCCGCGCCCCGGCCGGGTCGATCCCCGGGGTGTCGGGCTTCCAGCTGCACTTCGCCGACCACGACATCCTCACTCCCGGGGACGCGCCAGACGTGCTGGTGGCGATGAACCCTGCCGCCCTCAAGGCCAACATCGGCGACCTGCCGAAGGGCGCCACGCTGGTGCTCAACACCGACGCGTTCACGCCCCGCAACCTCGTCAAGGCCGGCTACGCCGGCAACCCGCTGGAGGACGGCTCGCTGGCCGACTACGCCATCCACGGGGTGGCACTGACCTCGATGACCTTGGAGGCGCTGAAGGAGTTCGACATCTCCAAGAAGGAGGCCGAGCGGGCCAAGAACATGTTCGCCCTCGGCCTGATGTCGTGGCTGTACCACCGGCCCACCGATGGCACCGTGGCCTTCCTGCAGCGCAAGTTCAAGGCCCGCCCGCTGATCGCCGAGGCCAACGTGACCGCCTTCAAGGCCGGCTACAACTTCGGCGAGACCACCGAGGTGTTCGCCGTCTCCTACCAGGTGAAGCCGGCCAAGCTGCACCCCGGCACCTACCGCAACATCTCCGGGAACCTGGCGCTCGCCTACGGGCTGATCGCAGCCAGCCGGCTGTCGGGGCTGCCGCTGTTCCTCGGCGCCTACCCGATCACGCCGGCCTCCGACATCCTCCACGAGCTCTCCAAGCACAAGGCGTTCGGGGTCCGCACCTTCCAGGCCGAGGACGAGATCGCCGGGGTCGGGGCGGCGCTCGGGGCAGCCTTCGGCGGCGCCCTCGGGGTCACCACCTCCAGCGGCCCAGGCATCGCCCTGAAGGCCGAGACCATCGGCCTGGCGGTCTCCCTCGAGCTGCCCCTGCTGGTCATCGACATCCAGCGCAGCGGCCCGTCGACCGGCATGCCCACCAAGACCGAGCAGTCCGACCTGCTGCAGGTGATGTTCGGCCGCAACGGCGAGGCGCCGGTCCCGGTGGTGGCCGCCCGCACGCCGTCGGACTGCTTCCACGCCGCCATCGAGGCGGCCCGCATCGCCCTCAAGTACCGCACCCCGGTGGTGCTGCTGTCCGACGGCTACCTGGCCAACGGGTCGGAGCCATGGCTGATCCCCCAGGTGGCGTCGCTGCCCGACATCTCGGTCGGGTTCGCCACCGAGCCCAACCACGACGGCGACTTCTGGCCGTACCTGCGCGACGAGGCCACCCTTGCCAGGCCGTGGGCGCCGCCCGGGACCCCCGGGCTGGAGCACCGCATCGGCGGGCTGGAGAAGGCCGACGGCTCCGGCAACATCAGCTACGACCCCGAGAACCACGACCGCATGGTCCACCTGCGGGCCGCCAAGGTCGCCGGCGTCGCCGCCGACATCCCGCCGCTGGAGGTCGACGACCAGGACGGGGCGCCGCTGCTGGTGCTCGGCTGGGGCTCGACCTACGGGCCGATCGGGGCGGCGATCCGGCGGGTGCGCGCCGAGGGCGGCAAGGTCGCCCAGGCGCACCTGCGCCACCTCAACCCGCTGCCGGCCAACACCGGGAAGGTGCTGCGCGCCTACGACCGGGTGCTGATCCCGGAGATGAACCTGGGCCAGCTCCGCATGCTGGTCCGGTCGCAGTTCCTGGTGGATGCCATCGGCCTGAACCGCGTGCGCGGGCTGCCGTTCAGGGCCGAGGAGCTGGCCGAGGCGATCATCGAGCTGCTGGACGAAGGAGTGGGCAAGTGACCATCGGCAACGGGCGGGGCAACGGCGCCGCCCCCGTCAAGCTGACCGCCAAGGACTTCAAGAGCGACCAGGAGGTCCGCTGGTGCCCCGGCTGCGGGGACTACGCGATCCTGTCGGCGGTGCAGGGGTTCATGCCGTCGCTGGGGCTGCCGCGGGAGCGGATCGTGTTCGTGTCGGGGATCGGCTGCTCCTCGCGGTTCCCCTACTACATGAACACCTACGGGATGCACTCGATCCACGGGCGCGCGCCGGCGATCGGGACCGGGCTGGCGGTGACCCGGCCCGACCTGTCGGTGTGGGTGATCACCGGCGACGGCGACGCCCTGTCGATCGGCGGCAACCACCTGATCCACGCGCTGCGCCGCAACGTGAACCTCAAGATCCTGCTGTTCAACAACCAGATCTACGGGCTGACCAAGGGGCAGTACTCCCCCACC
>DASYRU010000074.1:0-4262 GCA_036004165.1 Actinomycetota bacterium | reverse complement strand
GATCAGGCGTTGAGGTAGGCGAGCACGGCCAGCACGCGGCGGTTGTCGTCCTCGGACGGCGGCAGGCCGAGCTTGCTGAAGATGCTGTTGGTGTGCTTGCTGACCGCCTTCTCGGTGATGAACAGCTTGCCGGCGATCGCGGCGTTGGAGCGCCCCTCGGCCATCAGCCCGAGGACCTCGCGCTCGCGGGCGGTGAGCTGGCTGAGCGGCTGGTTGCCGGCATGCTTCGACAGCAGCTGGGAGATCACCTCGGGGTCCATGGCCGTGCCACCGGCCGCCACCCTGCGGACCGCGTCCAGGAACTGGCCGATGTTGGAGACCCGGTCCTTGAGCAGGTAGCCGACGCCGCCGTTGCGGTCGGACAGCAGCTCGCGGGCGTAGAGCGGTTCGACGTACTGCGACAGCACCAGCACCGGCAGGCCGGGAACCTGCGTGCGGGCCTCGATCGCCGCCCGCAGGCCCTCGTCGGTGAAGGTGGGTGGCAGGCGCACGTCCACCACCGCCACGTCGGGACGGTGGCTGGTCAGCGCCCGCAGCAGCGACGGTCCGTTGTCGACCGCCTCGACGACCTCGAAGTCGTGCGCGGCCAGCAGCCGGATCAGCCCGTCCCTGAGGAGGGCGAGGTCTTCGGCGATGACGATTCGCACGGCAGCTCCATGGTCACGACGGTCGGTCCACCCGGCGGGCTGGTCACCACGAGCGTGCCATCGAAGGCCGCCAGCCGGCGCTGGATGCCGCGCAGCCCGGTGCCGTCGCTGGGGTCGGCGCCGCCCTTGCCGTCGTCGCCGACCTCCATGGCCAGCTTGCCGTCGGCGTGGCGCAGCCGCACCCAGGACCTGCCGGCCTGGCTGTGCTTGATCACGTTGGTGAGCATCTCGGCGACGGCGAAGTAGGCCGCCGACTCCACCGGGGCGGGCAGCCGCGCCGGCAGGTCGATCTCCACCTCGGTCGGCAGAGGGCTGGCCAGCGCCAGCGCCTGCACCGCGCCGCCGAGACCACGGTCGGCCAGCACCGGCGGGTGGATGCCACGGACGACCTCGCGCAGCTCGGCCAGGGCCTGGCTGGTGGTCTGCCTGGCCTCGGCCAGCAGCTCCCTGGCCGCACCCGGGTCGTCGCCGACGAGCTCGTCGGCCATGCCGAGGTTCATGCCGAGCGACACCAGCCGGGCCTGCACGCCGTCGTGCAGGTCCCGCTCGATGCGGCGCAGCTCGGCGGCCTGCGAGTCGACCGTGTCAGCCCGGGTCTCGGCGAGCTGGCGGACCCGGCTGGCCAGCCGCGACCGTTCGGTCGGCGCCAGCAGCCAGCGGGCCAGCCGCGCATCGGCCCGCAGCAGCGGCGGCGTCGCCCACCACCACAGCAGCCCCACCAGCAGGCCCTCCAGGCCGACCAGGTTGGCGCTGGCCTGGTCGGTGAGCCGCACCACGCCGAGATAGACGGGGTCGATGTCGGCGGGCAGCAGCGCCCAGATCGCCGGGACGGCCAGGAAGGTCAGGGCGGCGGCGAACATGGCGACCGGGACCAGCCGCAGCAGCGTCCCGGCGGTGGCGTTCAGCAGTAGCCAGGCGATGTCCCGCCAGGTCGCCGGGTCACCGGCGACCCCCTTCAGCCGGGTGATCCAACCGCGCTGCTCCGCCGGGCGGTAGGGGCGGTCGATCGCCACCCCGAGCAGCCGCGCCGCCCTCGCCCGGTGCCTGCCGGTGAAGCCGCGGATGATCGCCGTCACGCCGAGCACCCCTGGCACCCCGATCCACACCGGGATCAGCAGGACGGCGAGGGCGAGCAGGACGAGCAGTGCCACGCCGACCAGCGCCACCACGGTCAGCGCCACCGCCGACGCGAGCAGTCGGAAGCGCCCCGGGCTGCGGGCCGTGGCGGCCATGGGCGTTTCCCTTCGGCTGGGTCGCGGTCGCGTCCATTGTGCCTGCCCGGATGGCGCATCTCAGTGGTGCTAGGCCCACCTTCGCTTGGGGTGGTGGGACCCGGCCCGGTTGGGGTGCTGTGCCCAGTGTGGGCGGCGCCGGCGGCCCGCAAGGTTGACCTCGCCAACGTTCAGCGGCGCAACCGGGGAGGTCACCATGATGCGGCACAGCAGCCTGCGGGTGCGTCGCCTGCTGGTGGGCGTCGCCATCAGCGGCCTGCTCTCGGCCGGTACCACCGGGGCGGCGTGGGCGCTCGGCGCCGACCCGCACCCCGCCCACGGCGGGCTGCCCGGCGCCCGCGAGTGGCCCGCCGCGGTGGCCGCGACCGCGGCCGGTATCGCGCCGCTCGACCCGGCCGCCGCCTCCCCGGCCCTGGTCCGCCGCTTCTGGGCGGCCCTCACCGAGCGGCAACGGCTGGAGCTTGCGCGGCGCGCCCCCGGGGTGGTCGGCAACCTCGACGGGATCCCCTACCAGGTCCGCTACGCCGCCAACGAGCGGGCAAGGCGGGCGACGGACCCGGATGGGCCGCGCCCGGCGGGGCGGCTGCTCGGCTACGACCCGCGCGGCGACGGCCGCGTGATCCTGGTGCTCGGCGAGCTTGCGTCCGCACGGCGGGTCGCGGTGATCGTTCCGGGCAGCGGCTGGAGCCTGCACCAGCTCCTCGGTGAGGCCCGGACGGGTGCCGACCCGATCGCCGCCGCGCGGACGCTGCGCGACCAGCTCCACCGGCTGGACCCGGCGGGCCGCGTGGCGGTGGTGGTGTGGCTCGGCTACGACGCCCCCGAGAACATCGACCGGCAGGCGATGCGCTCGGAACGCGCGGTGGCGGGTGCCGGCGCGCTCGCCCGCTTCGTCGAGGGGCTGCCGCACGACGCCAGGGTGAGCCTGCTCTGCCACAGCTACGGCGCGGTGGTCTGCGGCCGTGCCGCCGCCGGCGCGCGGGTCGGGGACCTGGTCGCGCTGGCCGCTCCCGGCATGGACGTCGCCTCGGCGACCGGGTTGCGCAGCTCCGCGCGGGTCTGGGCCGCCAGCGTGAGCCGCGACCCGATCCGTTTCGTCCCCAACCTGCGCCTTGCCGGCTTCGGCCACGGCGCCGACCCGACAGCCGCCGGCTTCGGCGCCCGGGTGTTCCGCACCGGCGCCGCCTCCGGCCACGACCGCTACTACGCGCCGGGCGGCGAGGCGCTCGCCAACCTCGCCCGCATCGTCCTCGAGCGCACCTCGGAGGTGACCCTCGTTGCCCACCCGGTCTGACGTGCGACCGGCGAACCAGGTCGTGACGCCGGCCGGTGGCCGGCGGTGCGGCCCGCGGGCCCGGTGGCAGGCGCTCGCCGGCCGCATCGACGCGGCCACGCCGCCCACCCGCGACCGCGCGATCGACGGGCTGCGCGCACTGGCCATCCTCGGCGTGGTGGTCGGCCACTGGTTCGTGATGGCGATGACGGTCACCGGCGACGGGGCGTTGCGGGGCACCAGCCCGCTGCTGCACCTGCCCGCGCTGGCCCCCGCGAGCTGGGTGCTGCAGATGCTCGGCCTGTTCCTCCTGGTCGGCGGCTACCAGTCGGCCGGCAGCCTGGAGCGGGCCCGTTCCCGCGGCGACACCTACGGCGCCTGGCTGCGGGGCCGGCTGCTGCGGCTGGTCCGCCCGGTGGCGGCGGCCACGGCGGCGCTCGGCGCGGCGCTCCCGATCCTCGCCCTGGCCGGGGTGCCCGCTGGCACCCTGCGCACCACCGTCGTCATGGTCACCCAGCCGCTGTGGTTCATCGGCATCTACGGGCTGGTCACCGCGCTCACCCCGGCCGCGTTGGCGGTCGAGCGGCGGCTCGGGGTGTTCGCCGCCGTGCCGCCGCTGCTGGTCGTCGCCCTGGCCGACCTGCTGCGCTACGGACCCTGGCAGGAGGCGGCGCCGGGCTTCATCGGCGTGGTCAACGTGCTGCCAGGCTGGTCGTTCGCCTACCTGCTCGGCGTCGCCTGGGCCCATGGCCGCATCGACCGGCGCGCCGCCGCCGTGCTGGCCGCCGGCGGCGCGGCGCTGGGGCTGCTGCTGGTGCTGCGGCTGGGCTACCCTGCCAGCATGGTCGGGGTCCCCGGCGCCGCCCGCGTCAACTCCCACCCGCCGTCGTTGCTGGTCCCGGCCCTGGCGGCGTTCCAGTCAGGCCTGGCGATCCTGCTGCACGACCGCATCGGCGCCCTGCTGCGCAGGCCTGGTCTGTGGGCCGCGGTCGCGCTCGCCAACCTCAGCGCGATGACGATCTTCTGCTGGCACCAGATCGCGTCGCTGACCCTGTCGGGTGTGACGCTCGCCCTCGTCCCGACGGGCGTGCCTGGCCTGCACGACGCCCC
>DASYRU010000073.1:0-5684 GCA_036004165.1 Actinomycetota bacterium | reverse complement strand
CCAGCAGCCTGGAGGTGAGCGGCGGGTGGTTGCCGAGCACCGCGGTGCAGCCGGGGCCGAGCCCCACCACCGCCGACCCGGTCAGGGTCGCCAGGTCCAGGATCGCGTCGGGTCTGGCCTCGGCGGCCAGCGCCAGCCCGTCGGCCAGGATCAGGCGTCCCTCCGCGTCGGTGTTGGTCACCTCGATGGCGACGCCGTTGCGGGCCCGCACGACGTCGCCTGCACGCATCGCCGACCCGCCCGGCATGTTCTCGACCAGCGGCAGCACCCCGGTGACGGCGACCCGCACGTCCAGCTCGGCCAGCGCGGTCATCGTCCCGAGCACGGTGGCCGCCCCGGCCATGTCGTCCTTCATCCCGACCATGCCGTCCCCCCGCTTGAGGTCCAGCCCGCCGGTGTCGAAGGTGACGCCCTTGCCGACCAGGGCGACATGCCCTGCGGGGGAGGCCGGCCGGTAGCGCAGCTCCACCACGCGGGGCGTGACCGCCGAGGCGCCACCGACCGCCAGCACCGCGCCGAAGCGGCCGCGGCGCAGCGACGGCACTTGCAGGACGCGGTGCCATAGGCCGGCGCGCCGTGCCAGCCGGACCGCCTCGGCGGCGAGGGTGGCGGGGGTCAGCTGGCCGGCCGGCTCGTTGACCAGGTCGCGGACCAGGTTGGTCGCCCGGGCGGCGATCTGGGCCCGGCGCAGGGCCGGCTCGGCCGCGGCCAGCCACCGCCGACCGTCCACCAGCAGCGTCGCCGCGGCCAGCTCCGGCTCCGGCCGCGACCGGTGACGCTGGAACCGGTAGGCGGCAAGGACCGTGCCCTCCGCGACCGCCGCCAGCGCCGCCGCCCGGCCCCGCGGCCCGCCGCCGCCCTGCGCCACCGCCGCCAGCGCCGCCGCCCGGCCCCGTCCGCCGTCCTCGGCGCCAGCCTGGTGCAGCGCGGTGGCCAGGCTGGTCGCGCGGCCCGCTCCCGCCACCGCCACGGCGGCCGCCCGGCGCAACGTCTCGGTGCTGCGCCCAGCGTCGGGGCCGACCCCGACCAGCAGCACCGCAGGGGCCGCGACGGCACCGTAGCTCGGCAGCAGGACGGCGTCGTCCAGCGCGCCGCTCAGCCGGCCGTGCCCGGCCGCCAGCGCGGCCAGGTCGGTGCCCAGCCGCTCCAGCACCGCCAGCGTCGGCGGCGGCGCGACCGGCCCGGCGTCGCCGGCGGCGACCGGCAGCACCAGCAGGTCGGCCTCGGCCCGCTCCGGCGGGACGGCGGACAGGGCCAGGCGCGTTTGAGTATCGTGCATGGTCGGCGATCATCCCATGGGAGGTGCGCTGCCGTGTGGCCACGGCGTCGCGACCCGGCCGTCGAGGCGGCCTGGGCCGGGTTCGTGCGCTTCGCCAGGGCGCTGGACGAGGGCAGCAGGGCGCTGCTGGCCACCGTCCCCTCCGCCCGCCGGCCGGGCGCGCCGCTGGAGGCCAGCGTGGCCGGCTTCCTGGCCGGGGTGGAGGCGGCACGCGCCGAGCTGCCCGCCTGGGCGCTGCCGGACCTGGCCGGCGCGCAGGCCGCCAGCACGGCCGCCCTGGCGGCGGCCGAACGCCGCGCCCGCGGCCTGGCGACCGCCACCGAGGGGCTCGACTTCGAGCAACGCAACCAGCGGGTCGCCGAGGTGCTCGACGAGCTGGACCCGGTGCAGGCCGCAGAACGAACCGTGCGCGCCCTGCGCCGCGCCAGGCGCTGACCGCGCGAAGGGGAGCGGTTCAGCCGCGGCCGGCGCGGCGCTTGGCGATCCCCGACAGCGCCTCCAGCACCACCCGGTTAGCCAGGAACGCGGTCACCTGGCCGGGGCCGTCGTAGACGGGGGCGAGCTCGACCACGTCCATGCCGACCACCGGCAGCTCCAGCGCGCAGCGGCGGACCGCGTCCAGCAGCTCCCTGGCGGTGAGCCCGCCGGGTTCCGGGGTGCCGGTGCCTGGGGCCATGCCAGGGTCGACCACGTCGATGTCGACCGACAGGAACACCCCGTCGCAGTCGTCGGTGGCGATCGCGAACGCCTCCGACAGGCACGCGTCCAGGCCGCGCCGCCCCACCTCCGCCATCTCGAAGCTGCGCATGCCCTGCTCGGCCATCCACGCCAGCACCTCGGGGGGCGGCCAGTAGCCGCGCAGGCCGACCTGGAGGAAGCGGTCGCCCCGGGCGGCGCCCGACTCGATCAGCCGGCGCATCGGCGTGCCGTGGCCGAGCAGCGAGCCGAACTGGGTGTCGCTGGTGTCGGCGTGGGCGTCGAAGTGGACCACCGAGACCCGCCCGAAGCCGTGGTGGCGCGCGACCCCGGTCACGTCGGGCAGCGCGATGGTGTGGTCGCCGCCGAGCACCACCGGGATCGCGCCGGCGGCTGCCGCGGTGTGCACCGCCTCCTCCAGCCGGTCGAGGGCAGCCTGGATCTCGCCTGGCAGCATCAGCACGTCGCCGACGTCCACCACCTTCAGGTCGCGCAGCGGGTTGACGCCCAGTGCCAGGTGGGGCCGGGAGGCGTCGTGGCCGAGGTAGTCGGTGCCGCGGATCGCGCCGGGCCCGAACCGCGCCCCCGGCCGGTGGGAGGTCCCGCCGTCGAAGGGGGCGCCGACGATCACCACCTCGGCGCCCTCCAGCGAGCCGGGGTCGCCGAGGTCGGCCCTCGGCACCCCGAGGAACGTCAGGTCCGGACCGTACATCGCGCACATCGCCGTCTCTCCATGCGGGTGGTTGTGGTCTTGGGGGGATGCGGGGGGCTCCGCCCCCCGCAGTCGTCAGGCGGTCACCCGGAGCGCCTGCAGGCCCCGGAGCACGTAGGTCGGCTTCCACCGCGGCTCCTCTGCCGGCGCCAGTGCGGGCAGGCGGCGCAGCAGCGTGGCGAAGGAGAGCTCCAGCTCCAGACGGCCGAGCGGCGCGCCGATGCAGTAGTGGGTGCCGGCCCCGAAGGTCAGGTGCGGGTTGGGCTCGCGAGCGACGTCGAGGCGGTCGGGGTGGTCGAACACCGCCGGGTCGCGGTTGGCCGAGCCGAACAGCAGTCCCAGCTCCGCCCCCTTCGGCACCGGCACCCCGCAGATCTCGGCGTCCTCCAGCACCCAGCGCTCGAACATCTGCAGCGGGGTGTCGAACCGCAGCAGCTCGTCGACCGCCCGCGGCAGCAGCCCGGGTTCCCGGCGCAGCCGGGCGAGCTGGTCGGGGTGGCGGAACAGCTGCCACCAGCCGATCCCGGTGGCGTTGACGGTGGCCTCGTGGCCGGCGTTGAGCAGCAGCACGCAGGTGCCGATCAGCTCGTCCTCGGTCAGCTGGTCGCCGCCGTCGACCACCATGGTGAGGGCGCTGACCAGGTCGTCGGCGGGGCGTGCACGCCGCTCCCTCGACAGCACCCGCAGGTAGTCGGAGAACTCGGACGCCGCGCGCGAGGCGACCCGCCCGGCCTCCTCCGACGGGTCGACCTCGTACATCCCGCAGATCTGCGCCGACCATGGGCGCAGCAGGGGCCGGTCGGGCTCGGGCACGCCCAGCAGGTCGGCGACCACCGTCACCGACAGCGGCTCGGCGAGGTCGGCGACCAGGTCGCCGCCACCGGCCGCCGCGATCCGGCCGACCAGCCGGTCAACCACCGCCTGGATCCCCGGCCGCTGCCGCTCGACCATCCGCGGGGTGAACGCCTTGGCGACCAGCCGCCGCAGCCGCGTGTGGTCGGGAGGTTCGCGGTCGAGCATGCCGTTGCGGATCAGGTACCAGAACGGCCCCAGGTAGTCCGACTCCGGCGGCCGGCCCATCTCCTGGTGGGTGGCGACGTGCAGGTAGGTGCGGCCGAAGCGGCGGTCGCGCAGCAGCGCGCCGACGTCGGCGTGGTGGGGGACCAGCCAGTGGTCGCTGCGCTGGTCGTAGTGGATGCGGCCGGCGGCCCGCAGCTCGGCGTAGGCCGGGTACGGGTCGGCGACGAACCCCGGGTCGTGGGGGGTGAACGCGGCCGCCACGGTCACCTGCGGCCGGGCTCCAGCTCGGCGATCGCCCGGTCGCGGGCGGCCGACGCCCGCCCCGGATGGAAGGCGCCGGCGAAGCCGTTGGCGGCCAGCTCGGCGAGCTGCCGGTCGCCGAGCCGCTGCGCCTCGGCCACCACCCGCAGCTCCGACGACAGGGTGTTGCCGAACAGGCTGCGGTCGTCGGTGTTGAGGCACACCCGGGCGCCGGCCTCCAGCAGCCGGCCGACCGGGTGGTCGGCCAGGTCGGCCAGCTCGGCCTCGGTGCGGGTCCAGTAGTTGGAGCGCGGGCACGCCTCCAGCACGACCCGCCGCTCGACCACCTCGGCGAGCAGGTCGGGGTCCTCGACCAGGCTGGTGGCGTGCCCGATCCGGTCGGCCAGGTAGCGGTCGAGGGCGGTGCGGATGGCGGCGGGCGGCTCCGCCTCGCCGGCGTGGATGGTGACGCACAGCCCTGAGGCGCGGGCGTGCTCGAACATGGCGGCGTGGGCGTCGATCCAGGCGGGGGAGCGGCCCTCGACCGGGCCGGCCAGGTCGACGCCGACCACGCCGGCGTCCATCCGCCGGATCGCCGCCTCCAGCACCGGCCGGTTCCATTCCGGGTCCACGCCACCCATCAGGCAGGCCAGCAGCGCCACCCGCGTGCCGGTGGCCGCCTCGGCCTGCGCCGCAGCCTCCCCGACGGTGGCCAGCACCTCGTCGAGCGACAGCTCCTCGGCGGTGCACAGCCGCGGGCAGAAGCGCAGCTCCGCGTAGACCACCCCGTCGGCCGCCAGGTCCTCCACCAGCTCCCTGGTGACCCTGGCCAGGCGCTCCTTGCGTTGCAGCAACGGCAGCAGCAGGTCGAAGGCCCGCAGCGCCTCGGCCAGGCCGGCCCTGCGGGTGACCCGCACCATGGCCATGGCGGCACCGGGCGGCGCGTCGGCCGCCACCAGCCCCTGTTCGCGGGCCAGCTCCTCGACCGTCTGCGGGCGCAGCGAGCCGTCGAGGTGCAGGTGCAGCTCGGCCTTTGGCAGCCGGCGAAGGGCGTCGTCGCTGAGGGTGGGCACGGCTCCTCCTGGTCGTGGAGACGAGGCGTAGCCTACCGGGCGCACGGCCACAAGAGGAGGCTCCATGCCCGGCCCCGGCGACGACGGTCCCACCACCCGCGACGAGGTGCTGCCGGCGGGTGCGCGGCAGTGCTTCGCCTGCGGCGACGACAACCCGATCGGCCTGCACCTGGACGACATCCGCCGCCAGGGCGACCAGGTGCTGGCCACGCTGCACCCGCGGCCGGAGTACCAGAGCTACCCGGGGGTGCTCCACGGCGGGCTGGCTGCGACGGCCCTGGACGAGACGAGTGTCACGTAGGAGCTGACACGCCCCTCGGTCCTCGGGTCGCTTCGGCGGTTGCGGGCGGGGCCGCGGCTGGGGGAGCGTTGGCACACCCGCACGCTTGACGGAGGACCCATGCCTGGAAGCCTGGACAACCCGCCGGCCGCGCCGACCCGCCGCGAGGACGTGCTGCCCGCTGGGGCGCGGCACTGCTTCGCCTGTGGCGACGCCAACCCGATCGGGCTGCACCTGGACGACATCCGCCGCGTCGGCGACGAGGTCCACGCCACCCTGCATCCCCGCCCCGAGTACCAGAGTTACCCGGGGGTACTGCACGGCGGCATCTGCGCCACTGCCCTGGACGAAGTCCTGGGGTATTCCGCGATCCTGCTCGCCGAC
>DASYRU010000072.1:0-7248 GCA_036004165.1 Actinomycetota bacterium | reverse complement strand
GGTTCGGCGGGGTCCTGGCCCTTGGTATGGTGACGCGGATGCATCGGCCACCACCGCTCGCCTCCGCCTCGGCACGGGAGCCTCGTTGAGCGCGCTCACGACCACCCCGTGGCGGCGGGCGCCGCTGCTGCTGCGCCGCAGCCCGGCGGTGCTGGTCGCGGTGCTGGCGGCCGGCGCCATCCTCGGCGCTGCCGCCGCCACCACCCCGCTGTACCTGTCCTCGGCGGCCAACGCCGCCCTGGCCGTGCAGCTCGCCGAGCGCTGCCCGTCGACCGTCGGGTTCCAGATCGCCACCAGCAGCACCCTCGGGGCGCCGGTCCGGGCGCAGGAGGCCTCCTCCGCCGGCCTGGCCGGCCGCACGTGGCCGGCCGGCCAGCAGCTGCTGGCCACCCGCGAGCGGGTCATCCGCCAGGCCGGCGCCGCCGTTCCGCACCTCGGCCCGCCGCTGCTGAGCATCTCCGGCCCGCCGGTCGAACTGGCAGGCGCCGACCCCGACAAGGCCCGCGGCGGACGGCTGGTCCACCGCGACGGCTTCCTCGACCACATCCGCAAGCTGGAGGAGGCCCCGGGCGTGGCCGGCGTCTGGGTGCCTGGCGAGACGGCCGCGCGCCTCGGCGTCCGCCCGGGCGACCGGATGACCGTCACCCTGGCGGGGCGGCAGGCCACCACCCGGGTCGCCGGCACCTACCGTGAGCTGCACCGCCTGCCGCCGGCGCCGTTCTGGTGCTCGCAGGCCAACGTCATCTACCCGCCCGGCTTCTTCGAGGACCCGCCGCCGCCGCCGATCCTGACCGACCGGGCGACCTTCACGGCGCTCAGCCGCCGGCTGCAGGAGCGGCGGCTGGAGTTCGGCTTCGAGCTGCCGCTGACGACCGGCCGGCTGACCCTCGCCCAGGCCGAGGAGACGACCCGCGCCTTCCCGACCATCCGCAGCGCCCTCGGGGCCCAAGGCAGCGGCATGCACCTGCCCGGACCGTTCATCGCCAGGGCCGTCCCCGGGGCGGTGGTGACCAGGAGCGAGCTCCCCTTCGTCACCCAGCGCTCCCGGGCGATCGTCGCGGCCGTTCGGGGCGCGATCGGGCCGGTCGCCACCGCCGGCGTCGCGGTCGCGCTGCTGCTGGTGGCCGCCGCCGGAAGCTACTGGGTCGACCGGCGCCGGGTCGAGGTCGCCCTGCTGGCCGCCAAGGGCGTCGGCCCGCCCGCGCTGGCGGCCAAGGCGGTCCTGGAGATGCTGCCGGCGGCGGCGGCCGGCGGCCTGCTCGGCTGGCTCGGGGCCGTCGGCCTGGTGCGGCTGCTGGGACCCAGCGACCTGCTGGACGCATCGGCCGTCCCCGCCGCGCTGGCCCGCGCTGGCGTCGCCCTGCTGGCCGGCGTCGCCCTGCTCGGCCTGGTCGCTGGGCTGCGCTCCCGCGGCCTGACCGAGCGCGGCCTCGGCGTCCGGCCGGGCATGCTGGGCAGGCTGCCGTGGGAGCTGGCGGTGCTGGTCCTCGCCGCCCTTGCCTACCGGCGCCTGGCGCTGGAGGGCCCGCCGGTCGCTACCGGCACCGACCCGCCCCGCATCGACCTGCTGCTGCTGGCCTTCCCGCTGCTGTTCCTGACCGGCACCGTCGGCCTGGCGGTCCGGCTGCTCGGCTTCGCCGTGCCGCGGCTGCGGACCGCCGGGGCCGTCTGGCCGCACGCGCTCTACCTGGCCGCCAGGCGGCTCGCCCACGGCGCCAGGCTGGCGCTGCTGCTGCTGGCCGCCTCCGCCCTGTCGATCGGTGTGCTGGTCTACGCCGCCACCCTGACCCTGTCGGTGCGGGCCACCCTCGACGCCAAGGCGCGCACCTTCGTCGGCAGCGACCTGGCCATCCGGGCGACGCGGCTCGACCTGCCGCTGCCGCCCGGCGTCGCCGCCACCGTGGTGGAGCGCTTCGACGGCGTCCAGGTCGCCGGCCGCCCGGCCGACCTGCTGGCGGTCGACCGCGGCACCTTCGCCAGGGGCGCCTTCTGGGACCGGTCGCTGGCCGACCGGCCGCTGGACCGGCTGCTCGCCGACCTCGCTCCGGGACGACCGGGCGACCCGGTGCCGGCGCTGGTGGTCGGCGACACCCTCCCCGGCCAGTTCGCCTTCGACGTCTACAGCGGGGAGCAGACCCGCACGGTGCGGCTGCAGGCGCGGGTCGCCGACCGGGTCCACGCCTTCCCCGGCATGCGCGGCAACCCGCTGGTGGTGGTCGACCGCCTCGCCCTCCAGGGCGTGCACGCCTCCGGCGAGCGGACCCTCTGGGCCCGCGGCGGCCAGCGCGAGGTGGTCGCCGCCCTCCAGGCCGCCGGCATCGAGGTCCTCGGCGCCGCCACCGACGCCCGCGACGTCCTGGACGTCTCCAGCTTCCTGGCGGTCTCCTGGACCTTCGAGTTCCTGCAGACGCTCGGCGTGCTCACCGGCGCAATCACCGCCGGCGGGCTGCTGCTGTACCTGGAGACCAGGCAGCGGACCCGGCGGGTCGCCTACGCGCTGGCGCGGCGGATGGGCCTGTCCCGCGCCGCCCACCTGGTCTCGGTGCTGGTGGAGGTGGGGGCGACCCTGGTCGGCGGCTTCGCCATCGGCGCCGTCCTGTCGTTCGTCGCCGCCCGCCTCGTCTACCTGCGGCTGGACGCGCTGCCGACGGTGCCGCCGGTGCCGCTGCTGCGCGCGCCGCTGGTGGCGCTGTCCGGCACCGCCGCGGCCGTGCTGGCGGTCACCTGGCTGGCGACCCTGGTGGCGCAGCGCTCGGCGGACCGGACCAACCTGGCGGAGGTGCTCAGGATTGCCGAATGAGGCGCTGCCGGTGGCCTGCGCCGGGCTGGCCAAGGCGTACACCACCGCGACCGGGACGGTGCTGGCGCTCAAGGGCGTCGACGCCAGCTTCCCGGCCGGCCACCTGACCGCCGTGGTGGGACCGTCGGGCTCCGGCAAGTCGTCGTTGCTGCGCATCCTGGCCTGCATCGACCGGCCGACCAGCGGCTCCGTGCGGGTCGGCGGCGTCGATGTGGCGGCCATGCGGGCGCACCGCCGCCGCCGGGTGCGCAGGCGCCTGGTCGGCTACGTGTTCCAGCAGCCGGCCGACAACCTCCTGCCGTACCTGACGGTCCGCGGCCACCTGGAGCTGGCGGCCCGGCTGCGCGGGCGGGAGCGGCCGGGCGAGGGGGACCGGCTGCTCGGCGCCCTCGGGCTCGGGCAGCGCGCCGACCACCGGCCGGCGCAGCTGTCAGGAGGGGAGCAGCAGCGGCTGGCGTTCGCGGCGGCCGTGGTCGGAGGGCCGGCGCTGGTGGTCGCCGACGAGCCGACGGCCGAGCTGGACAGCGAGTCGGGGGAGCGGCTGATGCAGGCGGTGCTCGCGCTGCGGGCCGCCGGGACCAGCCTGGTCGTCTCCTCCCACGACCCGGTGGTGATGGAGGCCGCCGACGCGCTGGTCCGGCTCCACGACGGGGAGGTGGCATAGCGGTGGCGGAGGCGCTGCTGGAGGCGCGGGGCCTGGACAAGACCTACCGGCGGGGCGCCGAGCGGGTCCACGCGTTGCGCCGTGTCAGCCTCGCCCTGTACCCGGGCGAGCTGGTCGCCCTGGTGGGTCCGTCCGGGTCGGGCAAGACCTCGCTGCTCGGGGTGCTCGCGGGCTGGGAGCGCCCGGACGCCGGCGAGCTGCGCTGGGCGTTCGCGGCGGCGGGGGCCGCGGTGATCCCGGCCTGGTCGGAGGTGGCCGCCGTCCCCCAGGCCCTCGGCCTGCTCGAGGACCTGAGCGTCCGCGAGAACGTCGCCCTGCCGGTGCGGCTGCGGCTCGGCCCGGCACGGGCCACCGAAGGCCGCACCGAGGAGCTGCTCGGCCTGCTCGGGCTGGCGGAGCTGGCCGACCGGGCGCCCTCGGAGACCTCCCTCGGCCAGCAGCAGCGGGCGGCGGTGGCGCGCGCCCTGGTCCTCGGCCCCCAGCTGGTGCTGGCCGACGAGCCTTCCGCCCACCAGGACGCGGCCTGGGTCCACGACGTGTTCTCGGCCCTCCGCCAGGTGGTGCACGACCGGGGGGCCGCCTGCCTGGTCGCCACCCACGACCGGGAGGCGCTGCGCTTCGCCGACCGGGTCCTGCGGCTGGTCGACGGGGAGCTCGAGGAGCGCACGGCATGAGGATCTGCCGCTACGCCGCCGACGGTGGCGTCCGCGTCGGCTACCTGGACGGCGAGGCGATCGTGCCGGTCGCCGACGGCCAGGGCCGGGCGGGGCTGGAGGCCGTGCTGGACCTGGCGATGGCCGCCAACGACGACCCGGAGCTGCGGCCCTCGCCGGACGGCGAGCCGGTGCAGCTGGCCGGGACGCGCCTGCTGGCCCCCGTCGTCGAGCCGCCGTCGATCCGCGACTTCTACGCCTTCGAGCAGCACGTGCGAACGGCAAGGGCCAGACGCGGCCTGGAGATGCCCCCCGACTGGTACGAGCTGCCGGTCTTCTACTTCGCCAACCCGGCCGCCGTGCTCGGCCCCGGCGACCCGGTGGCCGTGCCGCCCCGCTCGGCGGAGCTCGACTACGAGCTGGAGGTGGCGTGCGTGCTCGGCCTGGCGGGCGAGAACCTCCGGCTCCAGGACGCCGACCGGATGGTGGCCGGCTTCATGGTGATGAACGACTGGTCGGCCAGGGACGTGCAGCGGCGCGAGATGCAGCTGTCGCTCGGGCCCGCCAAGGGCAAGGACTTCGCCACCTCGCTCGGGCCCGTCCTGGTGACCACCGGCGAGTTCGCCCCCGGCGGGCTGCGCGAGGTGCCGAGCGCGGTGATGGTCGCCAGGGTCAACGGGGTCGAGTGGTCAAGGGCCAACCTGGACGGGCTGTGGTGGAGCTTCGCCGAGATGCTGGCCTACGCCAGCGAGGCGGCACCCCTGCGCCGCGGCGACGTGCTCGGCTCCGGCACCTGCGGGACCGGCTGCATCCTGGAGCTGTCGCTGGTCCACGGGGCCGAGAAGTACCCGTACCTGCAGCCGGGCGACGAGGTGGAGCTGGAGGTCAGCGGCCTCGGCGTGCTCACCAACCGGGTGGTGGCCGGCCGCGCCGCCGCCTTCCGGCCCGACGCCGACCGGGTCCGCCCCCGCCTCGGCCAGTAGCCAACCACGGAGGTGCGTTGATGAGCAGAGACGAGCGTCAGGCCCGGCTGCTGGCCGCCGCCGGACGGATCCGCTCCGCCGTCCCGGTGGCGTCCGACGATGCGCTCACCGGCCCCGACCCGGAGACCGGCGAGCGCTGGGATCGGCGCCAGGTGCTGGCCCACGTGGCCGAGATGCTGCCCTACTGGGCGCAGCAGGCCGAGGCGGTGGCGTCCGCCGGCGACGGCGCGGAGTTCGGGCGGGCCAGGACCAGCCCGGAGCGGATCGGCGCCATCGAGCGGGACCGCCACGACGACCCGGCGCAGCTGCTGGACCGGGTCGACGACGGCGTCGGCGTGGCCCTTGCGCTGCTGGAGCGGCTCGACGACCGCGCCATGGCCACCACCGGCCACCACCAGACACTGGGGGAGATGACGGTCGCCGAGATGATCGACCGGTTCATGGTCGCTCACCTGGAGGAGCACGCCGACCAGCTCGACCCGCTCGCCGCTGGCGGACGCTGAGCCGGGCGCCGGCTTGCGCGGGCGAGCCGCTGAGGCGTACCTACAAGGGTATGAATGAGCTTGTCTACGATGTGAACGAGGCCACCTTCCAGGCCGAGGTGCTGGAGCGCTCCCGGACCGTCCCGGTGCTGGTCGACTTCTGGGCCGACTGGTGCGCACCCTGCCACGCGCTCGCCCCGGTCCTGGAGCGGGCGGTGCAGGCGCGCGGCGGCGAGGTCCTGCTGGCCAGGGTCGACGTCGACCAGAACCCGAGGCTTGCCATGGCCTTCCAGGTCCAGGGGATCCCGGCGGTGAAGGCGTTCGCGGGCGGCCGCCTGGTCGACGAGTTCGTCGGCGCCCAGCCGGCCGCGGTCGTCGAGCAGTTCGTCGCCGCCCTGCTGCCGAGCGAGGCCGACCGTGCGGCGGCCGAAGCGGCCGGGCTGGCGCCGGAGCAGGCGGCCGCGCGCTGGCGCGAGGTGCTGGAGACCGACCCCGACAACCTGGCGGCAAGGGCCGGCCTGGCCGACCTGGCGCTGCGCGACGGCCAGGCCGCCGAGGCGGTCCGGCTGCTGCGGCCGGTGGAGCACGCCCCTGAGGTGGCCGGGCTGCTGGCCGCGGCCCGGCTGGCGCTGGAGGCGGCCGACGGCGGCTCGCGGTTCGCCCGCGCCGCCTCGCAGGCCGCCGACGGCCAGCCCGACGAGGCCCTCGCCGAACTGCTCGCCACCGTCCGCGAAGGGCCGGGGGAGGACCGCGACCGGGCAAGGGCGCTGATGCTCGACGTGTTCCGCCTGCTCGGCGACGAGCACCCGCTCACCCTCCGCTACCGGCGCGACCTCACCAGCGCGCTGTTCTAGGGGTCGCGGCAACGCCGTTGCCGGCCACCTGGGCCCCGGGTAGGCTGCGGTCGGAATCCTTTCCAAACGCCCAAAGGGAGGCGGACAGCGCCGTGGCCAACGAGGCCGTGCTCACCCCCCAGGGGGAGGACTTCCCCCAGTGGTACCAGGACGTCGTCGCTCGCGCCGAACTGGCCGAGAACGGCCCCGCCAGGGGGACCATGGTCATCCGACCGTGGGCGTGGGCCATCTGGGAGCACATGCAGGCCGACATGGACCGCCGCATCAAGGCGACCGGCGCCCAGAACGCCTACTTCCCGCTGTTCATCCCGATGAGCTTCCTCGAGAAGGAGCGGGAGCACGTCGAGGGGTTCTCGCCGGAGCTGGCGGTGGTCACCCACGGCGGCGGCGAGCAGCTCGCCGAACCGCTGGTGGTGCGGCCCACCTCCGAAACGGTGATCAATCACCTCTTCGCCAAGTGGATCCAGTCCTACCGCGACCTGCCGATGCTGCTCAACCAGTGGGCCAACGTGGTCCGCTGGGAGCTGCGCCCGCGGCTGTTCCTGCGCACCACCGAGTTCCTCTGGCAGGAGGGCCACACCGCCCACGCCACCTACGAGGAGGCCCAGGCCGAGACCATGCAGATGCTGGAGGTCTACCGGGCCTTCATGGAGGAGACCCTGGCGATCGGCGTGGTGGTGGGGGAGAAGTCGGCCGCCGAGCGCTTCGCCGGCGCCGACCGCACCTACACCTGCGAGGGGCTGATGCGCGACGGCAAGGCGCTGCAGATGGGCACCAGCCACAACCTCGGCCACAACTTCGCCCGCGCCTTC
>DASYRU010000071.1:0-1939 GCA_036004165.1 Actinomycetota bacterium | reverse complement strand
CCCGGCGGCCCGAGCCCACCCCCCGACCTACAATGGCCGAGGGCTCCCCGACGACGGCGGGGCTCGCGGCAGCCGGGAGGAGTGCATGGAGCAGCGCTCGGTCGTCGTGGTCGCCGCCAGGCGCACCCCGATCGGCCGGTTCATGGGCGCCTTCGCCGACGTGCCCGCGGTCGACCTCGGCATCGCCGCCGCCCGGGCGGCCCTGGACGCCGCCGGCCTCGACCCGGGTGAGGTCGAGGAGACGGTGGCCGGCCACGGCCGCCAGGCCGGCAACGGCCCCAACCCCGGCCGCCAGGTCTCGGTCCGGGCCGGCGTGCCCGAGACGGTCCCCGCCTACACGGTCAACAAGGCCTGCGGGTCGAGCGCCAAGGCCCTGACCCTGGCCGCCGGCTCCATCATCCTCGACGAGCTCGACGTCGCCCTGGTCGTCGGCATGGAGAACATGACCCGCACCCCCTACCTGCTGCGGGGCATGCGCGGCGGCTACCGGATGGGCGACGCGGTGCTGGAGGACGGCATGTCCTCCGACGGCTTCCTGGACCCGCTGTCGGGCGAAGGCATGGGCGAGACGGCCGAGAACCTCGCCGAACGCTACCAGGTGACCAGGGAGGAGCAGGACGCCTTCGCGCTGCGCTCCCAGCAGCGGGCGACGGCCGCGTGGGCGGCCGGCCGCTTCGCCGAAGAGGTGGTCCCGGTCGACACCTACGACGCCAAGCGGCGCACGATCACCGTGGAGCGGGACGAGCAGCCGCGACCCGACGCCACCATGGAGGGACTTGCCCGCCTGGCGCCGGTCTTCCGCCAGCCCGGCACGGTGACCGCCGGGAACTCCTCGGGGATCTGCGACGGGGCCGCCGCCCTGGTGGTGATGGCCGAGGAGGCCGCCAGGGACCGCGGCGTCCGGCCGTTGGCCAGGATCGTCGGCTGGGCCAGCGCGGGGGTCGACCCGCACATCATGGGCTGGGGAGTGGTGCCGGCCACCCAGAAGCTGCTGGCCAAGGTCGGCTGGAGCCTCCCCGAGATCGACGCGGTCGAGGTCAACGAGGCGTTCGCCGCCCAGGTGCTGGCCTGCGACCGTGAGCTCAAGTTCGACTGGGACCGTACCAACGTGAACGGCGGCGCGATCGCGCTCGGGCATCCGAGCGGCATGACCGGAGCCCGCATCCTCGGCGCCGTCGTGCATCAGCTGCAACGGCAGGGCGGCCGGCGCGGCCTGGCCACCCTGTGCATCTCGGGCGGCCAGGGCATGGCGGTCGCCCTCGAACGCGTCCAGGACTAGCAGCCAGCCGACCAAGGAGCGCCGATGGTCACCGCGATCGTGCTCGTCACCTGCGAGGTCGACCAGACCCCCGAGACCGCCCAGGCCCTCGCCGACCTGGACGGGGTCAGCGAGGTCTACTCGGTTGCCGGCGACTGGGACCTGGTGGCGATCGTCCGCGTCGGCGACCACGACGACCTGGCCGCGACCGTCACCGAGCACATCCGCAAGGTGGCCGGGGTGGCCGCGACCCGGACGCTGATCGCCTTCCGCACCTACTCCCGCCACGACCTGGACCGGATGTTCTCGGTCGGCTTCGAGGCCGGCGCCGGCCAGCCCGACTGAAGCAGGCGCCCGGCCTAGCTGGCGCTGGGCGGCGGACCCACCGGCAGCACGCACCAGGCCGTCGAGCCGCCCTCCGGGTCCGGTCGGGTGCCGGCCGCCAGCGCGTACCGCCGCACCAGGCCGAGCCGCTCCCCGCCGTCCTCCTCCGGATCGAACCAGAACGTCTCCCGCAGCCAGGCCGGTCGCGCAAGCGCGGAGCTGAGGGCCTGGTCGAGGGTGTCGCACACCGGCAGGAACCGGGGCACGGCGACCGAGTTGAGCACCGTGGCGACCGGCGGGCGGGGGCGGCACAGCACCAGGTTGGTGCCCTGCCACCTTCCGGCGGGGTAGGTCACC
>DASYRU010000070.1:0-6061 GCA_036004165.1 Actinomycetota bacterium | reverse complement strand
GGGAGCCGACGTGTTCGTGCTGCCCAGCCTCCGGGAGCCCTACGGGACCGTGTGGGGCGAGGCCATGGCCGCGGGGCTGCCGGTGGTCGGCTGGCGAGCCGGCAACCTGCCCCACCTGGCCGAGGACGGCCGGGAAGGGCTGCTTGCCAGCCCAGGCGACGTGGCCGCCCTGAGCGCGGCGCTCGCCCGCCTGGCCGGCGACGAGAGCCTGCGGCAGAGGATGGCCGCGGCGGCTCGGAGCCGCGCCGCCGACCGACCGACCTGGGCGCAGTCGGCGGCCCTGTTCTTCGCCGCGCTCCGCGAAGCCGCCCCGGGTCACGCCACCGGCCCGGCGTAGCCGCCGAAGTCCGAATCGGACTCCCACACGCGAACCGCGAGCATGTCGCCTCCCGCCTGCCGGAGCACGGGGACCAGGTTCTGGTGGGCCCAGCGGGCCAGGACCTCCACGGTGACGGCCTCGGCCGCGGGCGGGCGGATCTCCTCCAGGTCTTTCCCTTCGATCCGGGCGACGATCGCCTGCAGGGCCGCCCGGAGCGCGTCCAGGTTGCAGACCATCCCGTGCTCGTCCAGCTCGCGCCGCCCGACCACCACGTCGATCCGGTAGTCGTGGGGGTGAAGCTCCCCTTCGGGTCCTTCCACCGGCTGCTGATGCAGGGCCCGGACCGTGACGCCCGATCCCACCTCATACCCGACGCCCATCGCCTTCCTCCTTGGATGGTTCGGCATCCTCACCGGTACCGCAGGGCGGCATGGATCAGGCCGTCCTCCTTCCGGTCCGCGCACGCGTAGGCCTCGGCGGCCCGCTCGAAAGGGAACGCATGGGTCGCCAGCGCAGCTAGCGGCAGCTCGCGGGCGAGCCTCCATGCCACCTCGGTCCGGCGGCGGCGGTCCCACCTGGCGGCCAGGGCGGCCGGGAGGGTGGAGACCTGGGTGCTCCGCAGCGTCAGGCGCCGGCGGTGGAACGCGGCGCCGAGGGACAGGGAGGCCGGCTTGGTGCCGTACCAGGAGCAGACCAGCGCGGTTCCCTCGTGGGCCAGCAGCCCCAGGGACGAGGCCAGGGCCTGCGGGTTCCCGCTGGCCTCGACCACGAGGTCGGCCCCCCGGCTCCCGGTCCCGGCGGCCACCGCCTCGGGAACGTCCTCGGGGGTCATCGCCCGGACGCCGAAGGCCTCGGCGGCGGCCCGCCGGGCCGGCTCCGGTTCCGACCCGAGCACGACCGCCCCGGCCCGGGCCAGGAGCGCGGCGACCAGGATGCCGACCACCCCCAAGCCCACGACCACGACGGTCTCTCCCAGGCGGGGCGCGGCGTCCAGGCAGACCTGCAGGGCGGTCTCGACCAGGGGGTACAGGGTGGCGGCACGCGGATCCAGGCCCTCGACCGGAATTGCTGCTCGGGCGTCCGCTACGAACCGGTCCTGGTGGGGGTGGAACGCGAAGACGAGCTGCCCCTCCCGGAGGGGACCGGCCGGGCGGACCACGCGGCCGACCGCGCTGTAGCCGTAGCGGAACGGATAGGCGAACGTGCCCGCCAGGGCGCCCAGGGTCTCATCCAGGGGCAGGTCCGGGTCGACCTCGCCCCGGTAGGCGAGCAGCTCGGTCCCGCTGGAGATCCCGGACCACTCCGTGGCCACCAGGATGCGCCCCTCGGACGGGTCGGGAAGATCAATCTCCCGCAGCTCGACCCGTCCGGGGGCTACGAAATGGACCGCACGGGCCTTCATCGGCAGCCAGCTACCCCCATCCAAGCAGATCGTGACGTCGCGGAGCGGTGCTAACTTCAGGGGCATGTTGCCACCCAACGAGCTCGCGCGCCTCACCCTGCCGACCTGGGCCGGAGAGTTCGACCTGCGGGGCTTCCAGGGCGCGTCGGGTGAGGTGTACCTGCTCTTCACCTATGGCGAGATCGGGGACGGTCACGACCTCCTGGTCCGCGTGCACTCCGGCTGTCTTACCGGTGACGCGCTCGGGTCGTTACGCTGCGACTGCGGGCCCCAGCTCCGTCTGGCCATGCGGCGGATCACCGCGGAGGGCCGGGGGGTGCTGCTGTACGCCCCTGGCCACGAGGGGCGAGGCGTAGGGCTGGTCGCCAAGCTCCGGGCCTACATGCTGCAGGACCAGGGTCACGACACGGTGGATGCCAACCGCCGGCTGGGCCTGCCGGTCGACGGCCGCGACTACCACGAGGCCGCGCAGGTTCTCCTGGCCGCCGGGGTCCGAAGCCTACGCCTGCTCACCAACAACCCGGCCAAGGCCAGCGCTCTGGACCGGGGAGGCATCCTTGTCAAGGAGCTGGTGTCGCTGCAGACCGCGCCCCACGTCCGCAACCGCCGCTACGTGGAGACCAAACGTCAGCGGCTCGGCCACCGGGCCCCGGGCGGCGAGACCGTGCCGGGGTATCGCTCCATCGACGGTCAGGAAGAGGCCCTGGACGCCACCGCGCTCCTCGGCGTAGTCGGCTCCCGCGTCGACCGTCCCTACGTCGTGCTCAAGTACGCCCAGACGCTGGACGGCCGGATCGCCGCCGGCGGCGGAGACTCGAAGTGGATCAGCGGCCCTCAGGAGCGCCGCGCCGCCCACGCCATGCGGGCGGCCTGCGACGCGGTGGCGGTGGGAGCGGGCACCGTGCTGGCCGACGACCCCCTGCTGACCGTGCGGATGGTCCCGGGCGCCTCCCCGATCCGGGTGGTGCTCGACTCCACGTTGCGCGTCCCGCTGGAGGCTCAGGTCTTTGGCTCCGACGCGGCCACCGTCGTGCTCACCTCTGAGCGGTCCGACCCCGATCGGCGTGCGGCTCTGCGGCAGCGAGGGGTGGCGGTCGAAGTCGTCCGGGAGGCACCGGCCGGCATCGACCTTGCCGACGGGCTGGCCAGGCTGCTGAGGCTGGGGATCCGCTGCCTGCTGGTGGAGGGCGGGTCGCGCGTCATCACCTCGACGCTGCGGGCGCGGCTGGCGGACCGAGTGGTGGTGGCCGTGGCGCCCCTTCTGCTCGGCAAGGGAACGGAAGCGGTGGGGGACCTCGGAGCCAGCCTGGTGGCGGACGGGCTGCGTCTGCTGAACCAGACGGTCCACCAGCTGGGACCGGACCTCCTGATCGCCGGGGATCTGACTGGACCCGGCGCAGCCGGGACTGAGCAGACCCCGATGGCCGCACGCTGAGGACGCCGCTAGCCTTGCCCGAAGCGGACGCTGGCCATGATGACGGCACCTTCCAGGGTGGCTCGCAGGCGCTCGAACGTGCAGCCCTTGATCAGGTAGGCGATCGCTCCTGCGGCCAGTGCCTGCTGTTTCAGATGGTGGCTGTCGAACGCGCTGTACATCACCACCGCCGTTCCCGGTAGGGCGTCGCGCAGCAGCCTGGTCGCGTCGAGCCCGTTCAACACCGGCATGGACAGGTCCATGAGGACCGCGTCGGGGGTGAGCTGCTTTGCCAGGGCGACCGCGTCGGCACCGTCGGCGGCCGAGCCGGCGACCTCGAAGCCGGCCAGGTCCAGCAGCTCGACCAGGGTTCCCCGCAGCCCCTCATGGTCCTCGGCGACCAGTACCCGTAGGCGTCTCACGGCTCGGCCTCCGCCCCGACCCGTGCCTCTACGCGGGTACCGGCACCTGCTCGGCTCACCACCATGAATTCGCCGCCGATTGCTTGGACGCGCTCGCGCATCGAGGTGAGCCCGAAGCCCTGGGACCCGGCAACCGTCTCGATACCGGTCCTCCACTCGGGAGGCCCGATGCTAGTGAATCGCGTGTTCCACTACAAACGCTCGAGTGCCCGGAACGGTGCTCCAGTCCCTATCAGCGCCGATTGCTGCCTGACAGCTCCCGGACAGCCCCTGGCTTGGGGCGCGGGGTAGCGCACGTCGCATCCGAAGGGTAGTGTTGCTACCTATGAGAGCGGAGGTACTCGAGGGCCACCTGGACGCGGTCGTCGCTCGGCTGGCCGGGCGGGCGGCCCACCGCTGCCTTGCCACCCGAGCCACCCTCACGTGACACCCGCCGACGGCGAGCGGCTTGACGTGCTGGTCGTCGGCGCCGGGCCGACCGGCCTCACGTTGGCCGCCCAGCTCCAGGCGTTCGGGGCCAGCACCCGCATCGTCGACCGGCAGCCCGACCGCGTTCACGAATCGCGCGCGCTGGCTGTCCAGCCGCGCACCCTCGAGGTGCTGCGCGGGCTGGGTGTGACCGAGGAGCTGCTGGCGCGCGGCAACGACGCGGTCTGGGTCCAGCTCCACGCCGGCGACCGCACCACTCGGGTGCGGCTGTTCGGGCTCGGCCTGGACGACACCGCCTATCCCTTCCTGCTGTTCGTCTCCCAGGCCGAGACAGAGGCGGCGCTGGAGGGCCACCTGGCCGGCCACGGCGTCCACGTCGAGCGGCGGGTGGAGCTGGTCGCCTTCCACGCCGATCCCAACAGTGTCAGCGGCACCCTGCGCCACGCCGACGGGCGCATGGAGCAGGTGCGCGCCCGCTACCTGGTCGGCTGCGACGGTGCCGCAAGCAGCGTGCGTCGTGGCGCCGGGATCCCATTCCAGGGTGCTGCCTACCCGCAGACCTTCGCGCTGGCCGACCTGGAGGTCGACGGCGGCCTGGAGGCCGACAGCGCCCACGCCTTCTTCGGCCAGGTCGGCCTGTTGTTCTTCTTCCCGCTGGGCCGGCCCGCCAGCTGGCGGCTCCTGGGCATGCACCCCACCCTCCACGGGCGGCGGGACCCGGCAGGGCCCTCGCTGGAGGAGTTGCAGGCGCTCGCGGACCGCTTCACCGGTGGCCGGTTGCGGTTGCGCGACCCGGTGTGGTTGACCTATTTCCGGCTGGCGCACCGCCACGCAACCAGCTACCGGGCCGGGCGCGTGTTCCTGGCGGGGGATGCCGCCCACGTCCACAGCCCGGCCGGCGCCCAGGGCATGAACACCGGCATCCAGGACGCCTGGAACCTCGGCTGGAAGCTCGCCCTGGCCGCCCGCGGGATGGCCGCCGAGGCCCTGCTGGACTCCTACGACGCCGAACGCCGCCCGGTCGGTCGCTTCGTGGTCCGCTTCACCGACCGCGCCTTCGCCGTCGCCACCTCCACCAACCCGATCCTCCGCGTGATCCGCAACCAGCTGGTCCCACGGGTGCTGCCGCTGGCGCTGCGCTTCGACCGCGGGTTGGCGTACGGCTTTCGCATCGTCTCCCAGCTCGGCATCGGCTACCGGCACAGCCCCGCCGTCCAGGAAGGCCGCCCGGCGCTGCGCCGAGGGCCGAGGGCCGGCGACCGGCTGCCCGACGTCCGCATCGCCCGCGACGGGCAGGAGTGCTGGCTGGGCGAGGCGCTGGCCACCCCAGGCTTCCACCTGCTGCTGTGCGGCCACCCCAACGGCTGGGACGCCGGACAGCTCGCCGCCGCGGCTGGACGCTGCGCCGGCGTGCTGGCGGTGCATCACCTGACCCGGGAGGCCATGCCCGGCGCCCTGCATGACAGCAACAGGCAGGCGCTGCCGCGGCTGGGCGTGAGCGACACCGCGCACTATCTCATCCGCCCCGACGGCCACATCGGCTACCGCGCCGCCGGCACCGACCTGGACGGCCTCCAGCGCTACCTTGCCCGCTGGCTTCCCGGCACCGCGACGGCACACCGACCCTGAACCACCACACGCAGGGCAGCTGCCACGCGGTCAACCGTTGGCGGAGGTGCGGTTGGCCGCCCGCTCGGCCGGGGCGACGCCCCGCCAGCACAGCCAGATGACGCCGCCGACGCACAGCGCGCGCAGGGCCAGGCCGGCGAGGCGTCCGGGCGGCTCGGCCCCTGCGTTCAGCAGCACCATGACCCCGACCGCCAGCAGGCCGACCCCGCCGATGGCGACCACGCGTCGCTGCTCCGCGGGTCGCTCGCCGGTGAGCCGGTCCAGCCGGTAGGCCAGGTCGCGCTGGTCGCCGAAGGCCGGCGTCCGGCCGGCCGCGGGCATGGCCAGCGCCGCCTTGGCCAGCGCCCTGGCGACCAGCCGCCGGTCGGCCACGGCGCTGGCGGCGGCCTCGTCGGCGATCGCCTCCAGCTCTCGTGCCAGGGACGCGGAGGCGCGCGGGGCGGCGG
>DASYRU010000069.1:0-3648 GCA_036004165.1 Actinomycetota bacterium | reverse complement strand
GAACGCCCGGATGCTCTCGACCTCGTCGCCCCACAGCTCCACCCGGACCGGGTGGTCCTCGCCCGGCGGGAAGAAGTCGACCAGGCCGCCGCGGACGGCCACCTCGCCGCGGCGCTCGACCATGTCGGTGCGCTGGTAGCCCGAGGCGACCAGCCGCTCGAGCAGGTCCTCCAGCTCGACCCGGTCGCCGCGGGCCACCCGTACCGGCTCGACCGCGTCAAGGCCGGGGGCCAGCGGCTGCATCATCGCCCGCGCCGGCACCGTCAGCACGGCAAGCCCGTCCCCGGACCCCTCCGAACCGACCGGGGCACCCCCTTGGGGTTCCCCGGACCCCTCCGGGGAGAGCCGCCGGATCAGGGCGAGGCGTCTGGCGACCGTCTCCGATCGGGGCGAGAGCCGCTCGTGGGGCAGGGTCTCCCACGCCGGGAACCAGGCCGCCCGGTCGGGGCCGAGGAAGGCGGCGACGTCGGTGGCGATCGCCTCGGCGTCGGCGGTGGTGGCGGTGACCACCACCAGCAGCCGGCCGCTGGCGGCGGCCAGCCCGGCGAGCAGGAAGGCTCTGGCCACGTCCGGGACGACCGCCTCGACCCGCTGCGCGTCCGCACCCTCCAGGGCGGCGCGCAGCTGTTGGAAGGCGGGGTCGGCGGGCAGCCGGTCGAGCAGGGGCTCAAGGCGCAACTTCGGGGTCCTCCGGAACGCGGCGGTGTGGGCGCACACAGGTAGCCCCCGACGGCCGAGGCCGGGGGGCTATCTGCTACAACGTCCAGACTACCGCAGCATTCCGACGAAGCCGGCTCGGCCGGCGAGGCACGAGCGGGGCGGTCAAGACGCGGAGGCTGGCGCCGACATAGGTAGGGCCGGCGGTGGGGTCGAGTGACCAGGCTCCCCTGCCGCCGGCCTGCGCGTCAGTCGGCCGGAGGGAGCTGCGGGACGACCACGCCGAGGTCGACGTTGCCGCCGGACAGGATCGTCCCGACCCGCGCCCCGGCGACGTCGCCGACCTTGCCGGCGAGCAGGGCGGCGACCCCGGCCGCGCCGGCCGCCTCGACCACCACCTTCATCCGCTCCATCACGAAGCGGACGCCGGCCAGCAGCTCGGTCTCGGAGACCAGCACCACCTGGTCGACCAGGTCGCGGAAGAGCGGGAAGGTGAGCGGTCCGGCGAAGGGCGCGCACAGCCCGTCGGCCACCGAGCGGGGCACGATCGGCACCGGCCTGCCGGCCGCCAGGGCGGCGGTCAGGGCGGCGGCCCCTCCCGGTTCGACCGCCACCACCCGGCAGCGGGGGTTGGCGTCGCGGATGGCCAGGGAGGTGCCGCAGGTCAGGCCGCCGCCGCCGACGCAGACCACCCAGACGTCGACCGGCCCGGCGTCCTCGACCAACTCCAGGCCGACCGTGCCCTGGCCGGCGACGATCTCGGGGTCGTCGAACGGGTGGACGAAGGTCAGGCCGCGCTCCCGCTGCAGCCGCTCGCTCTCGGCGAACGCCTCCCCGGTGGTGTCGCCGTGCAGGACCACCTCGGCGCCGTAACCCCAGCAGGCGGCCACCTTGGCGGCCGGCGCGTAGGTGGGCATGACCACGGTGGCCTTCGCGCCCACCTGGGCTGCCGCCCACGCCAGGGCGGCGGCGTGGTTGCCGGCCGACACCGCCACCAGGCCACGGTCGCGGGCCTCCTCTGGCAGGGTGAGCAGCCGGTTCAGCGCCCCGCGGACCTTGAACGAGCCGGTCTTCTGGACCGCCTCGTCCTTGACCAGGACGGCGGCGCCGGTCCGGCCGTCAAGGGTGGCCGAGGTCCGCACCGGCGTGCGGTGCACCCGGCCGGCGATCCGCGCCGCTGCGGACCGCACCGCGTCTGGGTTCACGCTGACCTCCTCGTGGTGATCACAGCTCTTGGCTGATCCTATGCTTGAACGCCGCGATCGCGGCCTCGTCGCGCCGGTAGAAGGTCCACTGGCCGATGCGCCTGGCGGTGACGAGCCCGGCGCGCGCGAGCGCCTGCAGGTGCGCGCTGGCGGTCGGCTGGGCGACGCCGAGCTTCTCGGCGATGAACAGCACGCAGACGCCGTCCTCGACCAGGTCGCCGTCGCGCTGTGGCGGGAAGTGCGCCCGCGGGTCCTTCAGCCAGGCAAGCACCTGCAGCCGCCGCGGGCTGGCGAGCGCGCCGAAGACCTCGACGTCAGACAAGGAGCTCGCCGCGGGCGACGACCACCGCGGAGCCCGCGACCTCGACCCGGTCGATCCGGTCGCCGTCCCCCTCGACCCTGGCGTAGAGGGTGGACGGGCGGCCGATCTCGGCGCCCTGGCGGATCTCGATCTCCTGGCCGAAGGGGATCCGGCCGTGGCGTGCCAGGTGCACCGCCAGCGGCCCGGCGGCCGAGCCGGTGGCGGGATCCTCGGGTACGCCGTCGCCAGGGGCGAACATGCGGGTCTTCCAGCGGGTTCCCGAGCCGGCGAAGCAGTTGGCCTCGACCCCGGGCATCCTGGTGAGCGCGCCCAGGTCCGGCTCCAGCGCCGCCACCGCCTGCTCGCTCTCCAGGGCGACGTAGACGTGCTGCGGCCCGTTGCGGTAGACCTCGATCGGCAGCCGCGAGGACTCGACCCGCAGCGCCGCCAGCAGCTCGTCGGCGCGCCGGTAGGGCTCCCAGGTCGGGATCGGCTGCCGCATCCGCCCCGCGGCGATGCGCCCGTCCCGCCGCTGGAACGCGACCGGGACCAGGCCGGCGCCGGTCTCCAGCCGGATCGCGTCCTGCCCTGCCTGCTCGGCGAGCACCCAGGCGGTCCCCAGCGTCGGGTGACCGGCGAAGGGCAGCTCGGTGAGCGGGGTGAAGATGCGGACCCGCGCGTCGCCGCCCGCCTCGGCGGGGAGCACGAAGACGGTCTCCGAGAGGTTCATCTCCCTGGCGATCTGCTGCATCCGCTCGGCGGGGACGCCGCGGCCGTCGGTGAAGACGGCCAGCGCGTTGCCCTGCAGCGGCGTGTCGGTGAAGACGTCCACGATCACGTAGTCCATAGACGTAAAGCTATATCGCTATACGCCAATGTGGCAACGGCGCTAGCGGTTGTGGCGGTCCTGGGCCTGTTCCAGCGGAAGGTGCACCAGGTCCATGGCCGCGTCGGCGGCCCGCTCCAGCAGTACGTCGAAGTCCTCCGCCTCCCGCCTGGGGATCCGGTCGAGCACGTAGTCGGCAGGGTCCTGGCGCCCGGGCGGGCGACCGATGCCGATCCGCACGCGGAGGAAGTCGGGCGTGCCGAGCGCCTTGACGATGTCCTTGAGGCCGTTGTGGCCTGCCGTGCCCCCGTCTCGGCGGACCTGCAGCTTGCCCGCGGCCAGGTCGATCTCGTCGTGGACCACGACGATCCGTTCGGGCGGCGTCTTGTACCAGCGGGCCAGCAGGGAGGCAGGGCCGCCGGACTCGTTGACGTAGCTGGTCGGCCGGGCGAGCACGACGCGGGCGTCGCCGTCCCGGATCTCGGCCACCTGGGCGCGGTTGCGGGACCGTTTCAAGGTGACGCCGGCGCGTGCGGCCAGCCGGGCGACCACCATCGCCCCGGCGTTGTGCCGGGTCCCGCCGTACTCGTCGTCGGGGTTGCCGAGCCCGAGCACGATCCAGGGAGCGCCGTCGTCGCCCATGGCCGGCCGCCGTCGCC
>DASYRU010000068.1:0-3803 GCA_036004165.1 Actinomycetota bacterium | reverse complement strand
GCCGTCGCGGACCCCGTCGACGATGCGCCGCTGCAGCCGCTGCTCGATCGGCAGCGCGGCCAGGTCCTCGGCGGTGGAGGTGCGGGTGGCCTGCTTGCCCTCGAACAGGGCCATGAACCGCTGCAGCGGGTCGTAGCCGTCACGGCGCCGGTCGTAGATCAGGTCGAGGGCGACCTCGCGCTGCTCCTCCTCGATCCGGTGCATCGGCAGGATGCGGGCCGGCGAGACGATCGCGGCGTCCAGCCCGGCCTCGCGGGCCTCGTGCAGGAACACCGAGTTGAGCACCTGCCTGGCGGCGGGTGCCAGCCCGAAGGAGACGTTGGAGACGCCAAGGATGGTCCGCACCCCTGGCAGCTCCGCCTTGATCCGCCTGATCGCCTCGATGGTGGCGATCGCGTCGCGGCGCAGGTCCTCCTGGCCGGAGCCGAGCGGGAAGGTGAGCGCGTCGAACACCAGGTCCTGCGGTGCCAGGCCGTGCTTGCCGGTGGCCAGGTCGTGGATGCGGTGGGCGATGCGCAGCTTCCACTCGACGTCGCGGGCCTGTCCCTCCTCGTCGATCAGCAGCGCGACCAGGGCTGCGCCGTAGCGGCGCGCCATCGGGCAGACGGCGTCCATGCGGGCCTCGCCGTCCTCCAGGTTGATCGAGTTGATGATCGCGCGGCCCCCCAGGCGCTTGAGCCCCGCCTCGATCACGTCTGCCTGGGTCGAGTCGAGCATGAGCGGCGCGGTCGACTGCTGCGCCAGGCGTTCGGCCAGCACGTCCATGTCGGGCGCGCCGGCGCGGCCGACGTAGTCGACGCAGACGTCCAGCACGTGGGCGCCCTCGCGGATCTGCTCCTTGGCGACCTGCACCATGCCGTCGAGGTCGCCCTCCAGCATCAGGTCGCGGAACTTGCGCGAGCCGTTGGCGTTGCAGCGCTCCCCGACGGTCAGGTAGGTGATGTCCTGGTCCAGCGTGACCGACTGGTACAGGCTGGACAGGCTCGGCTCCCAGACCGGCTGGCGGGCCGCCGGGGCGTGCCCGGACAGCGCCTCGACCACCTGGCGGATGTGCTCCGGGGTGGTGCCACAGCAGCCGCCGACGACGTTGAGGCCGAACTCGGCGGTGAAGCGCACGTGGGCCTCGGCCAGCTCCTTGGGCGTCAGCGGGTACCACGGCCTGCCGTCGCGCAGCTCCGGCAGGCCGGCGTTGGGCAGGCAGGAGAGCGCGGTGCGGGCATGCTGCGACAGGTGGCGCAGGTGCTCGCCCATCTCGGCCGGGCCGGTGGCGCAGTTCATGCCGATCACGTCGACCCCGAGCGGCTCGATGGCGGTGAGGGCGGCGGCGATGTCGGAGCCGAGCAGCATCTGGCCGGTCGTCTCCACCGTCACCTGGGTCATCAGCGGCACCCGGCGCCCGGCGCGCCGCATGCCGGCGAAGGCGCCGGCCACCGCGGCCTTCACCTGCAGCAGGTCCTGGCAGGTCTCCACCAGCAGCACGTCGGCGCCGCCCTGCAGCAGGCCGAACGCCTGGTCGCTGTAGGTGGCCTCCAGGGTGTCGTAGGTGGTGTGACCGAGGGTGGGCAGCTTGGTGCCCGGCCCGATCGACCCGACCACCCAGCGCGGGCGGCCGTCGGCCTGGAAGCCGTCGGCCACCTCGCGGGCCAGCGCGGCGGCGACCTGGTTGAGCTCCACCACCCGCTCGGCGATGTCGTACTCGGCCAGCACGATCGCCGACGACCCGAACGAGTTGGTCTCCACCGCGTCGGCGCCCGCCTCGAAGTAGGCGGCGTGGATGCCCTTGACCACGTCGGGCCGGGTGACGCAGAGGATCTCGCTGCAGCCCTCCTTGCCGTCGTAGTCGTCCAGCGTCAGCCCTGCCGCCTGCAGCATGGTGCCCATCGCGCCGTCGAAGACGACCACGCGCTCCCGCAGCGCGGCCATGAAGTCCCTGTTCATGCGGTCAAGCGTAGCCGATGCGGTTACCTTGATGAGGTGGGCGCGCAAGAGGTGTCGCGGCGGGGCCGCGCCGGCGAGCCGGCGAGGGCTCCCGCCCGCCGCGTCCTGCGCGACGAGGTGCTGCTGGTGCTCGGCCTGTCGCTGGCCGCCTCGGCCCTCTACGCGCTGGTCGACCTGCTGTCGGCGCCGATCCGGGGGGTGGAGGCGCCGCTGTTCGCCAACGTCGGCCTGGTCTACCAGCTGCTCAACATCGCCACCTCGCTGGTGCCGGTGCTGCTGGTGCTGCACCTGCTCGGCCGTTCCGGCGAGTCGGCGGCCAGCATCGGCCTCGACGGCAGCCGCCCCTTTGCCGACCTGCGCTTGGGCGCCGCCCTCGCCGCGCTGGTCGGCGCGGTCGGCCTGGTCGTCTACGTGCTGGCCGTCGGTCTGGGGGTCAACCGCACGGTGGTGCCGGTGCCGCCCACCGGCCACTGGTGGACGGTGCCGGTGCTGCTGCTGGCCGCCCTCCGCGCCGGCCTGCTTGAGGAGGTGATCGTCTGCGGCTACCTGCTGCGCCGGCTGGACCAGCTCGGCTGGTCGCGGCGCCGGGCGCTGTGGGCGAGCGCCCTGCTGCGCGGCGCCTACCACCTCTACCAGGGCTTCGGCGGCTTCTTCGGCAATCTCGCCCTCGGCCTGTTCTTCGGCCGCATCTATCAGAACCGCGGCCGCACGACCCCGCTGGTGCTCGCCCACTTCCTGATCGACGCGACCGCCGGCCTCGGCTACCTGGCCCTCCGCGGCCACGTCTGGTGGCTGCCCGGCTGAGGCGAGCAACCCGAGCATTGCGTCCCCGACGGCGCGGATCTCCGGGTTCAACTCGCTGCAGGTCGCGGTCGAGCGGCCGCCGGCCCTCAAGGCGGTGATCGCCATCTACGCCAGCGACGACCGCTACAGCGACGACGTCCACTACGCCGGCGGCGCCCTGCGCCTGCTCGACCTGGTCGACTACCCGCTGTACATGGTGGCGCTCAACGCCCTGCCGCCGGTGCCGGCGCTGGCCGGGCCCGCCTGGCGGGAACGCTGGCGCGAGCGGGTCGAGGCCGCCGAGCCGTGGCTGCTGCGCTGGCTGGAGGAGCAGCTCGACGGGCCCTACTGGCGGCAGGGTTCGCTGCGGCCCGCCTACGAGCGGATCGCCTGCCCGACGATGCTGGTGGGCGGCTGGGCCGACGGCTACCGCAACGCCACGTTCCGGGTGCTGGAGCGCCTGCGGGCGCCCGCCAGGCTGCTGCTCGGCCCCTGGAGCCACACGGCCACCGACGCCTCCCTGCCCGGCCCGCGCATCGACCTGCTGCCCGAGATGGCCCGCTGGTGGGACCGCTGGCTGCGCGGGCGCGACAACGGCGTGGACCGCGACCCGCCGGTGACCGTGTTCGTCCGCCACTCGACCCGGCCGGCGCCCGACCTGGACGAGCAGGCGGGCCTCTGGCGCAACGAGCCCGCCTGGCCGCCCGAGCGGGCGACGGAGCTGTCGCTGCCGCTGGGCAGTGGCAGCGACCGGCTGGAGGTCCGGCCCGACGTCGGCAGCGCCGCCTGGATCAGCTGCGCCGGCCACCTGCCCTTCGGCCAGCCTCGTTCTTGCCGCCACCCTGCCAGCCCCCTGAGACGGAAGGAGCGCCGATGACCGACCAGGCCGCCGGCGGCGAACTGCAGAGCTTCGACTCCAACACGATGCCGTGGGGGGAGCGGTACATCGAGCAGCTGAAGGTCGGGATCCCGGTCAAGCCGTTCGTCAACGACCCCGACACCGGCATGTCGGTGCAGAAGATCCGCTACGCCGCCGGCTTCACCAACGTCTGGCACCGGCACAACTGCGCCCACGGGATCTA
>DASYRU010000067.1:0-3800 GCA_036004165.1 Actinomycetota bacterium | reverse complement strand
CCCCCGCCGGCCCGCCGGGGGATAGTGGGCGGCGGCGACCAGGGCCGCCGCCTCGCCCGCCGAGGCCACGTTGGGCACGATCACCCCCTCGGCGCCGGCGTCCAGCGTCCTGGCGATCTCGGCCGCCGCCAGGTGGGAGGTGCGGACCAGCGCGTGGGCCGGCGTGGCCGCCGCCGCCCGCAGCAGGTCGGGCAGGTGGTGCAGGCCGAGCTCGCTGTGCTCGAGGTCGACCACCACGACGTCGAAGCCGACCAGGCCGAGGGTCTCGACGGCGACCGGGTCCGGTTGGTTGACCCAGGTCCTCCAGAGCGGCCCAGCGCCGGCGAGGAGCTGCTTGAGCGGGCGTCGGTCGCGCGCCCTGCTCGGCCGGGTCGCCGAGGAGCTGGCCTACAACTACGCCAAGGGCTCCGGCCCTACCGGCTCGGCGTCCACGACGGGTTGCGGTTCGCCGAGGACGCGCTGCTCGACCCGCTGCGCCGCCACGGCCACCAGGTCGACCCGTCCCCGTCCCGCCAGGCCGACGCCTGAGCGGGGTGGGGCGCCGCCCGCAGGACACGGAGGGCGGCTACCAGGCGTAGGCCTCCGGGGCCTGGCCTCCGGGGCCCGGCCAGATCTGGTCGAGGCGGTCCAGGGCCTTGTCGTCCAGCTGCAGCTCCAGGGCGCGCAGCGACTGCTCGAACTGCTCCATGGTGCGGGGGCCGGTGATCGGCGCGGTCACCGCCGGCTGCCGCAGCAGCCAGGCGACGGCGACGTCGGAGGGCCGCTCGCCGAGCTGCTCGCAGAACGCCTCGTACTCCTCCACCTGGGTCCGGTGCGCCTCCAGCCGTTGGCGGGCCTGCTGGCTGGCGCTGCGGCCCTCCCTGGACTTGCGCAGGATGCCGCCGAGGATCCCGCCGTACAGGGGGCTCCAGGGGATCACGCCGACGCCGTAGGCCTGGCAGGCGGGCAGCACCTCCAGCTCGACCGTGCGGGCGGCCAGGTTGTAGAGCGACTGCTCGCTGACCAGCCCGAGCGCATGCCGGGCCCTGGCGGCCTCGTTGGCCTGGACGATGTGCCAGCCGGCGAAGTTCGAGGAGCCGACGTAGAGCACCTTGCCCTGCTGGACGAGCAGGTCCATCGCCTGCCAGAGCTCGTCCCACGGCGTGTCCCGGTCCACGTGGTGCAGCTGGTACAGGTCGATGTGGTCGGTCTGCAGCCGGCGCAGCGAGGCCTCGCAGGCCTGCCGGACGTGCAGGGCCGAGAGCCTGCTCTGGTTCGGCCAGTCGCCCATCGAGCCGTAGACCTTGGTGGCCAGGACCACCCGCTCGCGCCGCCCGCCGCCCTTGGCGAACCAGCGGCCGACGATCTGCTCGGTGGCCCCCTCGCCCTTGCGCCAGCCGTAGACGTTGGCGCTGTCGAAGAAGTTGAGGCCGCGCTCGAGGGCGCGGTCCATGATCGAGTGCGAGTCCGCCTCGGAGGTGTGGGGCCCGAAGTTCATGGTCCCGAGGCACAGCCGGCTGACCAGCAGCCCGGTGCGGCCGAGGTGGGTGTACTCCATTCGCTGCCTCCCGGCTCCAGCCCTGTCCCCCCCGATGGGCCAGGATATGCGGGCTTGTCCTGGTTCGCCGCCGGCGCGCCGCGACTACCATCTGGCCGGCACGCAACAGAGGAGGCTGCCAGATGCTGATCCGCAGCAGGGGGGCCGACCCGGTGGTCGACCCCTCGGTGTTCGTGGCCCCGACCTCGGCGCTGGTCGGGCGGGTCCGGGTAGCGGCCCGGGCGCGGGTGATGTACGGCGCGGTGCTCGACGCCGAGGGCTCCCGGGTCGAGGTCGGCGAGTGCACGATCGTCTGCGAAAACGCGGTGCTGCGGGCCACCGCCGAGGGTGAGCGGGAGCAGCCGGTGGAGCTTGCCGACCACGTCTTCGTGGGGCCGCACGCCACCCTGCTCGGCTGCCGGGTGGAACCCTGCGCCTACCTGGCCACCGGCGCCACCGTGCTCCACGGCGCGGTGATCGGCAGCGGCGCGGTGGTCGCCGTGGGGGCGCTGGTGCACGCCAACACGGTCGTCCCCGGCGGGCTGTTCGTACCGCCCAACGCGGTGGCCGTCGGCGACCCAGTGCGGGTCTTCGGCCCGCCGGACGCCGACGCGCTCGCCGAGGCGATCAGGTCGGTCGGGTTCGCCAGCAGCGCCTTCAACGTCCAGACCGCCTGGGAGGACCGGGTCGCCAGGTACCGGGAGGCGGCCGAGGTGCGCTCTCGGGAGTTCGGCGCCCACCACGACGACACCAGGCTCGACGCTGAGGGAGGCAAGCCGCGCTGATGCCCGAGTGGATCTACTTCATCCACCCGCCGCGCGAGCACTTCGCCGAGACGATGACCGGGGAGGAGCAGGCCGTCTGGGCGGTGCACTTCGACCGCTTCAAGCGGCTGCTGGCCGAGGGGACGATGATCCTGGTCGGGCCGACGGGCGGCCGGATCAACACCGGGATCGCCGTCTTCGAGGCGCCCGACGAGGCGAGCGCGCGAAGGATCATGGAGGAGGACCCGGTGATCGCCGGCGGCTTCGCCCGCGGCGAGCTGCGCCCCTTCCGCGTCTCCCTGCTCCGCGGCCGTGGCTAGGCAGACGAACGAGCGTTCGTTGGTAAAGGCCAGGTGCCGAGCACCTCGCCGAAGGGGGCGTAGGACTTCTTGTTGGTCAGCCCGCGGAGCACGAAGTCGGAGTAGACCGAGGCGATCTGCTGCAGCGTCAGCCGTCCCCTTGGCCGGTACCAGGCCGACACCTGGGTGCCGGTGGCCACGATCGCGTAGGTGAGCAGCTTCGCGTCGGAGACATGGAACAGACCGGCCCGCGCGCCGTCCTCAAGGATCTCGCGGAACATGGCCTCGTAGCGGTCGCGCAGGGCGACCACCGCCTTGCGGCGGCGCGGTTCGAGGCTGCGCAGCTCGGAGTTGCCGACGAACACCTCGCGGGCCCGCTCGGCGTGGAACATCACGTGACACTCCACCGCCGCCCGCAGCCGTTCGATCGGCCTGGTGTGCGGCGCCAGCGCCGCCTCCAGGGTGGCCAGCAGGTCCTCCATCACCCCGGACATGATCGAGTAGAGCAGCTTCTCCTTGGACGGGATGTGGTTGTAGAGGCTGCCGACCTGGATGCCGACCGCCGCGGCGATCTCCCGCAGGGTGGTGGTCTGGTAGCCGTGCTTGAAGAACAGGTCGACGGCAGCGCTCCTGATCGCCTCCGCTGTCTTTGCTCCCGCGGGCCGCACCGCCATGTCGGCTCCCGTCTCCGTTGACCCCATGGGAACATACGACCGTTCGTCTCGTCCACGCCAGCATGCCGGCGAGCTATGCTGGAACGCAGCCGCCGATGCTTTCCGCTCGCCAACAGCAGAGGAACTCCGCTCCCGTGTTCGATACCCTCTCCGACCGCCTGCAGGACGTCTTCACGAAGCTCCGCGGCCACGGCCGGCTGTCCGAGGCGCAGGTCGACGCCGCCCTCCGCGAGGTGCGCCTGGCGCTGCTGGAGGCCGACGTCAACTTCAAGGTGGTCAAGGACTTCATCGCCAGGGTGCGGGAGCGCGCCGTCGGCGACGAGGTGACCCGCAGCCTCACCCCGGCCCAGCAGGTCGTCAAGATCGTCCACGAGGAGTTGGTGGTCACGCTCGGCGAGCGCAACGCGCCGCTGCAATGGTCGCCGCAGCCGCCGACGGTCATCCTGATGGCCGGCCTGCAGGGCTCCGGCAAGACGACCACCGCGGCCAAGCTGGGCCGCTGGCTGGCCGGCAAGGGCCGCAAGCCCCTGCTGGTCGCCTGCGACCT
>DASYRU010000066.1:0-6725 GCA_036004165.1 Actinomycetota bacterium | reverse complement strand
AACCGCAACACCAGCACCTGGCGTTCCCGCTCCGGCAGCGCCTGCAGCACCTGCTCCAGCGCCTCCCGGCCGACCGCCTCCACCGCCAGCTCATCGGGGCCGACCGCGGCCTCGTCCTCCAGGAAGTCCTGCAACGCCGCGCCGTCGTCCCCGATCGGGGTGTCCAGGGAGGTGATCGCCTGGGCGGTGTCCTGCAACCTGGCCACCCGCTCGGCCGGCATGTCCAACTCCACCGCCAGCTCGGCGTCGGTGGGTTCGCGGCCCAGCAGCTCATGCAGCCGCGTCTGGGTGCGCCGCAACCGGCCGACCTGCTCATCGACATGGACCGGCAGCCGGATCGCCCGCGCGCCCCGGTCGGCCGCGCCGCGGGCGATCGCCTGGCGGATCCACCAGGTCGCGTAGGTGGAGAACTTGAAGCCCTTGCGCCAGTCGAACTTCTCCACCGCCCGCAACAGCCCCAGGTTGCCCTCCTGCACCAGGTCCCCCAGCGGCAGCCCGGTGGCCGAGAACCGCCGCGCGATCGACACCACCAGCCGCAGGTTGGACTCGATCATCTTCCGCCGGGCCCGCTCCCCCCGCTCGGCCACCACCACCAGCTCCGCCCGCCGCGGGTCATCGGCGCCCAGCTGCCCCAGCCGCAGCCCCGCCGCCAGGCCCTGCTCGTAGGCCTGCGACAACGCCACCTCGTCCTGCTTGGTCAGCAACGGATGCCGCCCAACCTCATCCAAATACAACCGGAACGAGTCGGTGGTCTGGAGGTCGAGCAGCTGGTCCTGGTCCTTCATCGCGCTCCTTGCAACAGCTCAAGGTTCTGGTCGAAGCACACACGTCACCTTCAGTTTTGCCAACACCCATGTTCGCAAAACCTATTCCCGTCTACCAGGGGTACTCGGAAGAATCTGCCTCCGAGGTGAGCGGCAGAGGCCGGGAGCGCCTCGATACCGCCATCGGCGACCATATCATGTCGTCGCCGGGAAGGGGGCCGAAACGGGTGGGCTCACGGCGACCAGGGCCCGCCGGCCCTGGTCCAGTCCACCCGCCCGTCCGCGGTGAGCGCGACGCCCTCCTCGGCCAGCCGGGCGCGCTGTTCGTCCCCGCCGGCCGTTCCCTTCATGGTCCCGTCGGCGTGCACCACCCGCCACCAGGGCACGTCGCCGGGGCAGCGCGCCATCGCCTGGCCCACCCCGCGGGCCCCCCGTGCCACGCCGTAGTGCGCCTCGGCGAGCCGACTGTAACATTGATCGGGCATGGCAGACTCCCAGGAGGGAACATATGTTCGATAGGGAGCATGGCGGATGGAGCTGGAGCTACTCGACCTAGGGGTGCCGGACCTGGGCCGCCCGACCGGTGACCTGGTGCCACCCGGGCCGCCCATCGGGGCGGTGGTCGGCATGAAGCTCGGCGCATACGCCCGCATCAGCTACGCCAAGGGCGACGAGAAGGAGGCCGCGCTCGACCGCCAGCTCGCCGACAGCGGGCAATGGGCCGAGCTGCACGGGCACGAGGTCGTTGCCGAGTATGTCGATCCGGCCATCAGCGCGTACAGGAAGGTCCGCCGGGAGCATTTCGAGCGGCTACTCGCCGATCTTGACGCGGGCGCGATCGACGGCGTTGTCTGCTGGAAGCTCGATAGGCTCGTGCGCAGCCACAGTGACTTCGAGCGGTTCATGGAAATCTGCCAGGGCCGCGGCGCCCTGTTCGCCACCGTGCATGAGCCGCTCGACACCACCACCGAACTCGGGATGATCGTCGTCCGCTTGCTCGTGTCCTTCGCCAGGATGGAGTCGGTCAACAACAGCTTGAGGACCACCGTGGCGATGGCGGACGCGGCCCGCAACGGGCGTCGGCCTGGTGGCGGCTCGCGGCCCTTCGGCCTCACCGCGGACTGGACCGAGATCGTCCCGAAGGAGGCCGAGCTGGTGCGAGAGGCGGCCCGCCGGGTGCTGGAGGAGGGCGCCAGCCTCACCGGCATCGCGCACGACTGGAACGCCCAGGAGATCGCGACCCCGAACGGCGGCAAGTGGTACACCAGCCAGGTCCGGCGGCTGCTGACCGCCCCGCGGATCGCCGGCCTGCGCGAGCACCGGGGCGAGATCGTGGCCACTGGCACCTGGCCGGCCATCCTGGACCGGGAGACGTTCGAGGTGCTCAAGGCCAGGATCGACAGCCGGGCGCTGCCGCAGGGCCGCCCGCACAAGTACCTCCTCACCGGTATCGTCCGGTGCGGCCACTGCCAGAAGCCAATGAGCGGCGCCCACCGCACCCGCGAGGGCCGCGACGAGACGGTCTACCGCTGCCTGCCGACCCCAGGGCCTGAGCGGTGCGGGCGCATCCAGATCAAGGCCGGCCCGCTTGACGAGCTGGTCGCCGAGCAGGTCGCCCAGCGGCTCGACCGCTACCAGCCGCCGGCCGCCAGCAACGGCGCCGATCGGGAGCTGACGGCGCAGCTCCAGGCCGACCAGGCGCGGCTGGCGGAGGTCGGCACCGACTACGCGGACGGCACCATCCCGAGGGCCACGTACCTGGCCGCGGTCGAGCGCCTGGAGGCCCGCATCGGCGCCACCACGCGGCGCCTGGCGCGCACCACGACGGTGGTGCCGATCGGCGGCGCCGACGCGATCCGCGAGGCGTGGGCGACGCGCTCGATGGCCTGGCGGCGTCAGCTCCTCAAGACGGTGATCGACCACATCGAGGTCCGCCCCGCCACCTCCAACCGATTCGACGCCGACCGGCTGCGGATCGTCTGGGCGAAGCCGGACGCGACCTAGCCCACGATCGGCACCGACCGCCCCCGCCAGTCCGGCGGGGGCGGTTGCGTTTGGCCGCGGACGGCGGGGCGTGCTACCGTCTGGCCGCTCCCCCCCGGGGTCGAGCACCAGGCGACGAGCAACGAATCCCCCTCCTCAGTTCGGCCGGCCTATGCCGTGCCGGCTGCCGGGCAAGGCGCCGCCCGCGACCAAATGAGCCGCACGCACGAGGCGAGGAGATCGCCGTGCTTGCTCACGCTCACGACGCGCCGGCCCGCCGCTGGCTAAGTTCAGCCGAGGTCTGCGAGCGGCTCGGAGTCAGCCAGACCACCCTTCGGCGATGGGGCCGTGACGGCCGCGGGCCTCAGCATGACCGGCGTGTGGGTGCGGTAGGGTCCGCGCCCATGGGTGCCCTAACCCGCCGGCAGCTGCTCGCCGCTGGCCTCCTCGCCGGCCTCGCCGGCCCTCGGCGGGCGGAGGCGGCGCCGCGGCTGCCGGCGGTCGACCTTGGCCCGGTGCTGCGCCACGGCGCTCCCGAGGATGTCAATGGGGCGCGGGAGATGATCGTCTACCGCAACCCCGCCCTCCCCTCGCGCCTGTACGCCTACTATGACGGCTGCGCCCCCGACGGCTGGATCGCCTGCCGCGCCTGGTCCGACACCGGCGGGCGCAGCTGGATCAAGCGGGGCCGAGTGCTGCAGCTCGGCCCGCCCGGCTCCAGGTGGGCGGCGAGCGCGAGCTCGCCGTGGCTGCGGCGCCGCGACGACGGCGGCTGGGCGATGTACTACCTCGGCACCCCGACCGCGACCGCGCCGCCGTCCAGCATCCCCTCGGGCCGCTACACCACCAACCTCGCGGTCGCCGCCAGCCACATCGGCCCCTGGGACCAGCTGGCCGACCCGGTGCCGTTCAGCCCCCTGCCGGGCACCTGGTACTCGGCGACCGCCTCGCCCGGGCCGGTGCTGCGGCCGGCGGCTGGCGGCCCCTGGCTCATGTACTTCTCCGGCAGCTCGGCGGCGGGCCGGTCGATCGGGCTGGCCACCACCACCGACCTGCTGGGAACCTGGACGGTCCAGCCGGATCCGCTGCTGCCACCTTCGGAGGAGTTGGAGAACGCCGCCGTCTACCGCGACACCCGGACGGGGCTGTGGTGGCTGCTGGCCAACCACATCCACCGGACCGCCACGACTGGGCCGTACACCAACGCCGTCTGGGGCTACTGGCCTGCCAGCCCGACCGGCTTCAGCCCCGGCCGGCGGGCGGTGGTGCTGGACGCCACGGTCTGCCGGTGGACCCGGGTGATCGGGATGCCGTCGGTCACCCGCCTGTCGTCCAGCCGGCTGGCGGTGTTCTACGACGGCCGCGCCGACCATCAGCCCGGGCACCTGCGCCGCGACATCGCCCTGGCGCTGTTGCCGCTGCCGCTCCGGCCGGTCTGACCGCAATCCCGCCAGTCAGAGGACGCCGCTGTCCCCGTTGGGAGGCGAGCATGCCATGCGGCCTCAAGGCCTGTTCATCACGGAGGCACCGATGGCCAGCCGGGAGGCCGTGAACCTGCGCGAGTACTTCGAGCGGCTGCTGGCCGATCCCGACCGCGGCGGCATGCCCGAGCTGCTCCGGGAAGCGTTCGGCGAGACGTACTCCACCGACGTGCTGAACGTGCGGCAGCCGACCCCGGCCGAGGCGGAGCGGCTCGACCTGCCGCCGGGCACGCCCGTCCAGGTCATCCACGGCGGAACCTATGACGGTGAGCACCGGCCGCTGCACTTCATCGAGGTCATCGGGGCCGGCGGCCGGGTCGAGTTCGCCTATGTCTACGGCGCGGTGCCCAGCGACGCCTGAGACGCCGACCCCCCGCCCGTTCGTCTGCCGGCGCCATCTGCGCTGTCAGGGCGACCAGGGCCCGCCGGCCCTGACCCAATCAACCCGACCGTCGGTGGTGAGGGGGACGCCCTCCTCGGCCAGGCGGGCCCGCTGCTCATCGGCACCGGCCGTCCCCTTCATGCTCCCATCGGCGTGGACCACCCGCCACCAGGGCACGTCGCCGGGGCAGCGCGCCATCGCCTGGCCGACCGCACGGGCCGCCATCGCGTGTCGTCGTTTGGGCTGGTCAAAAAGTTGACATTCGGCGAGCTGGCCGTAGGTGGTCGCCCGGCCGGGCGGCACCGAGCGGGCCAGCGCCCAGATCGCCTCGAGGAAGTCGCTTGCCACCGTCACGACCCGGCCGGCGGCGCCGGCCGCTCGGCGAGGTACTCGTGGACGAGCTGGACGGCGATGGCGCCCTCGCCGACGGCGGAGGCGACCCGCTTGACCGACCGGTAGCGCACGTCGCCGGCGGCGAACACCCCAGGCAGGCTCGTCTCCAGCAGCAGCGGGGCGCGTTCCAGCGGCCACCCGGCCGGCGGCCCGCCGGCCCTTGCCAGGTCCCGGCCGGTCAGCACGTACCCGCGCTGGTCTCGTTCCACGACCCCCTCCAGCCAGTCGGTGCGCGGCTCGGCGCCGATCAGGACGAACACGGCCGACGCGGCGGTGGTCTCGGTGGCGCCGCTGTCGGTGTCCCTGAGCGTGAGCGCCTCGAGGCGGGTCTGACCGCGACCGTCGACCACCTGCTGGTGCAGGCGGACGTGGACGTTCGGGATCGCCTCGATCTCCCGCACCAGGTAGTCGGACATGTGCTCGCCCAGGTCGCGCTCGAGCGCCACGATCGTCACCGAGGCCGCGTACCTGGCCAGGTGGACCGCCGCCTGCGCGGCCGAGTTGCCGGCCCCCACCACGAAGACGTCCTCGCCCCGCATCGCCCTGGCCTCGGTCCCTGCGGCGCCGTAGAACACGCCGCTGCCGGCCAGCGCCTCCAGCGCCGGCACCCCGAGCCGCCGCCAGGCCACACCGGTCGCCAGGATCACGGCTCGGGCCGCCACCTCGCTGCCGTCCGACAGCCGCACCAGCCGGTCGGCCCCGCGGGCGCCCAGACCGGTCGCCGCCTGGGCGAGGACCGTCTCGGCGCCGAACAGCCACGCCTGCTCGAAGGCCCGCAAGGTCAGCTCGTCGCCGCTGAGACCGTGCGGGAAGCCGAGGTAGTTGCGGATCATCGAGCTGCTGCCGGCCTGGCCGCCCGGCGTGGACGGTTCCAGGACCAGCGTCTGCAGCCCCTCCGACGCCCCGTAGACGGCCGCCGCCAGGCCGGCGGGGCCGGCACCCACGATCAGCAGGTCGCAGCCGCCGGTGGGAGGCCGGGTCCGCATGCCGAACGCCTCGGCGAGCTCGGCGCGCGACGGGTCCAGCAGCACCAGCCCGCCACGGAACGCCAGCACGGGAAGGCGGCTGCCGTCCTCGCCGAGCTCCTCCAGCAGGTGGCGGCCGGCCTCGGAGTCGTCCGGGTAGAAGCCGTAGGGGACGCTCATGCGGGCGAGCAGGTCCCGGATCGCGTGCGAGCGGGCGTCCCAGCGCGGCCCGACGATCCGGACCGCCTCGACCTGCGGGGCGCGCGACCGCTCCCAGGCGGCCAGGTACTCGCTCACCGGCAGGTACAGGTACTGCTCGACCGGCCGCCACGGCCGGTACAGGACGTAGTCGAGCTGGCCGAGGGTCATCGCCCGCACGATCGGCTCGCCAGCGGTCCACTCGCCCCGGCTCTCCAGCACCGCCCGCTTGGCGCCCGGGTGCAGCTGGTGGGCGCGCAGCAGCAGCTCCAACCCGCCGAGCTCGGCCATGTGGCGGGCGGCGACCAGCAGGGCAACCGCGTCGGAGCCGGCGGCCAGCCGCTCCAGGGTGGCCAGCGCCGCGGCCGGCGAACGCTCGGCCAGCACCCGGTAGTCGGATCCGAAGCGCCTGCCGAGATCGCCGGCGAGCGCGTCGAGCACGCGGCCGTCGTCGGCCACCAGCAGGATGACCGGCTGGCCCACCCGCGCTGCCTACTGCTCCTGGGCGGCGATCTTGGCCTGCTCCTCCGGGGAGAGCAGGTCGGTGCCCATGGCGTGG
>DASYRU010000065.1:0-2349 GCA_036004165.1 Actinomycetota bacterium | reverse complement strand
TACGAGAGGACCGGGACGGACGAACCTCTGGTGTGTGAGTTGTCGTGCCAACGGCACTGCTCATTGGCCACGTTCGGAAGGGATAAGCGCTGAAGGCATATAAGCGCGAAGCTCGCTCCAAGATGAGATCTCCCACAGGGTCGACCTGGTAAGGCCCCCGGCTAGACGACCGGGTTGATAGGCCGGAAGTGGAAGCGTAGCAATGCGTGGAGCTGACCGGTACTAATAGGCCGAGGACTTGGCAGCTAACTTTTTGTTGCACGCGCTCGCTGTGTAGTTCTGGAGGTTTCCGGCAACGGAACTCCAGAGCGTTTCGGTGGCCATGGCGGAGGGGAGACACCCGGTCCCATACCGAACCCGGAAGTTAAGCCCTCCAGCGCCGATGGTACTGCCCGGGCAGCTGGGTGGGAGAGTAGGTCGCCGCCGAGACTCTTCACGAACGGCGCCACCCAAGGGTGGCGCCGTTCGTCTGTTCCCGGCTCGATAGACTCGGGAACCGGGGGCCCGTCGGGAAGGGGAGTCGGTTGGCCGGCACGGTGGGGCCGCTCGAGCAGGCGAGGGCGGCGGCTCGGCGGGGGGCCTGGCAGGACGCCCACCAGCGGTTCGCCGGCCTCGACCCCTCCCACCTCGGCCCCGACGACCTGGAGGCGATGGCCGACGCCGCCTGGTGGACCTCGCAGCTCGACCGGGCGATCGCCATCCGCCAGCGGGCCTACGCCGGCTACGTCGAGGCCGGGGAGAACCGGCGGGCGGCGCACGCCGCCTGGTTCCTGTCCTTCGACTACCTGTGGAAGGGCGACACCTCGGTGGCGTCCGGCTGGCTCAGGCGGGCCGAGCGGCTGCTGGTGGCGGAGCCCGAGTGCGTGGAACACGGCTTTCTCGCCCTGACCCATGCCGGAGCGGCACGCGACCGCGGCGAGCTCGACCAGGCAGCCGCTCTCGCCGAGGGCGCGCTGGAGCTCGGCGAACGGGCCAAGGCCAGCGACCTGTCGGCGCTGGCGATGGAGACACTCGGCCGGATCCGCATCGCCCAGGGGAAGCACGGGGAGGGCGTCGGGCTGCTCGACGAGGCGATGTGCTCGGTCGTCGCCGGCGAGCTGAGCCCGCTGTTCACCGGCTGGGTCTTCTGCAACGTGCTGAGCGCCTGCATCGAGATGGCCGACCTGAAACGGGCGGGGGAGTGGTCTACGGCCGCGGTCGCATGGTGCGAGACGCTGCCCGAGACCACGCCGTGGCACGGCCTGTGCCGCGTCTACCGGGTCGAGGTCATCACCCTGCAGGGGGCGCTGACCGAGGCGGAATCGCAAGCCCTGCGGGCCAGCGAGGAGCTGCTGGCGCTCGCGCCAGAGGCCGCGGCCGAGGCCTTCTACGCGATCGGGGAGATCCGCCGCAGACGGGGCGAGCTCGCCGGCGCGGAGGCCGGCTTCCTCCGCGCCCACGAGCTCGGCCGCGACCCGCAGCCGGGGCTGGCGCTGGTCCGTCTCGCCCAGGGCCGGCTCGACGACGCGGCGTCGCTGTTGCGGCGGCCGTCGGCCGACGTCGCCGGCCCGCCGCTCGCGCTCGCCCGCCTGCTGGCCGCACGGGTCGAGGTCAGCCTCGCGGCCGGCGACCCGCGGGCCGCCCGTTCCACCAGCGAGGAGCTGGACAGGCTCGCCAAGCAGGCAGGCGGCGGGGCGCTGGAAGCCACCGCCGCGCTGGCGCGCGCCAGCGTCAACCTCGCCGAGGACGACCTGGAGGCGGCGCTGCGCTCGGCCGGCGTCGCCTGGACCCTCTGGCAGGAGCTTCGGCTCCCCTACGAGGCGGCCAGGGCGCGACTGCTGCTGGGCCAGGCCAGCCGGCGGGCGGGGGACGAGGAGCGGGCCCGGCTGGAGCTGGAGGCGGCCCGCGCCGCCTTCGATCGCCTCGGCGCCGAGCTGGACGCCCGGACGGCGGCCAGGCTCCTCGGCGGCCCTGCCTCCAGGCCGGGCGGGCTGTCGGACCGGGAGGTCCAGGTGCTGCGGCTGGTGGCGTCCGGCAAGTCCAACCGGCAGGTCGCCGCCGCGATGGTCATCAGCCAGCACACCGTCTCCCGGCACCTGCAGAACATCTTCACCAAGCTGCAGGTGTCGTCCCGGGCGGCGGCGACGGCCTACGCCTTCGAGCACGGCCTCCTCTAATGGCCTGCGCCGGTCGCCGCGCCGCTGCCCGCCCGCCAGGTCCACCATCCGCCGCAGACCCTTGCGCAGAAGCGGTCAGCGGGTGAGGGCCTGCAGCAGGTCACCGTACGCCTGCACGTAGCGGTCCACGTCAGCGGCCGTGGCAGGCACGGGCACGGTCGGGCCGGCGCCGGCCAGAGCCTCCCACACGCCG
>DASYRU010000064.1:0-2882 GCA_036004165.1 Actinomycetota bacterium | reverse complement strand
CCGACGGCAGGCGGGCCGGCGACGCAGGGGCCGGCCAGGTGCCGCGGCCGGCCGGTGACCTGGGACGGCAGCTCGCCGTGTTCGGTGGCCAGCAGGAACCCGCCCGGGGGGGCGGCGACCACCCGGGCGGGCCGGTGGCCGGCGGCCGCCCATGGCGCGAACCGTTCGGCGAAGAAGCCGTCCCAGCCGAGGAAGCCAAGCTCCATGAGGGCAGTGTGCGGAGCCTCGCCCCCCTGTGCACCCGAATTAGCGCTCTCGCCGGCCGTCGCCGTCTTGACCGCGGCTCCGGCGGCCGATCAGGATGCCCGCTGCCGGTCGCGACGTTCGGTCTCAGGAGAGGAGCCGAGGTGAGCAGCCGATGACCGCCGCAAGGATCATCGAGGCGATCGGCAGCCTGCTCTGGCCGCTGCTGGTCGCGGTCCTGATCTGGCGGTTGGTCCCGCTGCTGCCCGGCCTGGTCGCCGACCTGCGCCACGCGCTGCGCACCCGCGCCTTCTCGGTCAGGGTCGGCGCGGCCGAGCTGTCGGTCGAGGAGGCGACCGAGCTGCTCCGCAGGCAGGTCACCGACCTCCAGCGCCAGGTCGAGTCGCAGGTCGCCGTGCCGGCCCCCGCGCCGGCCGCGCCGGCCGCCCCGCGCCCGCCTCCCACGGCAGGGGCTGCCGCGCCGGACCAGGCCGCGGCGCAGGCGCCCTGGGGCGCCCGGCCGCTGGTGCTGTGGGTGGACGACCGGCCGGACGGCAACGCCTTCGAGATGGCCAGGCTCCGCGACGACGGCGTGGAGTTGCTGCAGGCGCGGTCGACCGACGAGGCCCTCGACGTGCTGGCGCTGCGGCGGGGCGTCCAGGCGGTGATCACCGACCTGGGCCGCACCGAAGGGGGCGAGTACCGGCCGCACGCCGGGCTGGCGCTGCTCCGGCGGCTGCGCGATGACGGGCTGGAGCAGCCGGTGCTGGTCTACACCAGCCGGCGGGGCGTGGAACGGGAACGGGCGGACGCGCTGGCCGCCGGGGCGGCGGTGGTGACCACCTCCCCGGTCGAGCTGTTCGCGTCGCTGCGTTCGGCGCTGCGGACCGCCGGCGACGCGACCGCGCCGCCCGGCCGCAACGACGCCTTCGGCAACCACCGCCCGCGGCGGCCGCGGCGCCTGCCGGAGCCGGCCGAACCCCCGCCGGCCCAGCCGGGCGACTCAGCCGGCTGACCGTCACGACCCGGTGATGACCGCCTTGCCGGTCACCTTGCGGTCGTAGACGTCGCGGACCAGCCGCAGCGCCTCCGAGAGCGGCGCGGTGGCCTGGACCTGCACGTCGAGACGGCCGGCGACCACCAGCTCGGCCAGGCTGGCGAGGTCCCTGACCGCCTGCTCCGGCGCGACCGTGTCGAAGATCCGGAAGCCGTGGATGGTGGCGCCCTTGGGGTAGAACAGCTCCACCCGGAAGGTCGACTCGGCGTCGGCCGAGTTGCCGTAGACCACCATGCGGCCGTGGGGGGCGAGCGCCTGCAGCAGCGGCGCGAACATGGGGCCGCCGATGGCGTCGAGCACCACGTCGAACTGGCCGTCGAGCGGCGAGCCGTCACCCGGGTGGACCAGCACCTCCGCCCCGGCGGCCCGCACCGCCGCGCCACGCTGCTGGCTGCCGGCCTGGCCGGTGACGGTCGCCTTGGCGTCCACGGCGAGCTGCACGGCGAACAGGCCGACGCCGCCCGCCGCTCCGGTCACCAGCACCCGGTCGCCGGCGTGGACCCTGGCCAGCCGGAGGATGCCGACCGCGGTGACCCCGGCGACCGGTAGGGCAGCGGCGGTCACGAAGTCGCAGGCGCTCGGCAGCGGCGCGGCCCACTCGGCCGGCACCACCGCCCGCTCGGCGAAGGCGCCGCCGGAGGGGCTGGCCGCCACCACCCGCTCGCCTGCGTCGAACCCGGTCACGCCGTCGCCGACCGCGGCCACCGTCCCCGCCACGTCCCAGCCGATCACCTTGCCGGGCGGTTGCGCACGCGCCGTGCGGATCTCCCCCCGGTTGATCGAGGCCGCCGCCACCTCGACCAGGAGCTGGCCGGGGCCGGGGGCCGGCTCCGGCACGTCGGCGAGGGCCAGGGCGGGGGTGGCGGACGGGTCGGCGACGAGTGCGCGCATGGCTGGCTCCTTCGGGGACCGCAGCACGGCTGGGTCCACAGGCTACCTCCCCCGGCGCCAGGCCAGGGGCGACGCGGCGCTAGCGCGGACGCAGCAGCAGCGCACCCGGGGTGCGGGCGGCAAGGCGCACGCACTCGGCCGACATGTGGGCCTGGTCGGCGTAGCCGGCCTCGGCAGCGGCCAGCGCAAGGCTCGGCCGGGTGGCGGGGTCGCCGTCCAGCAGGGCGAGCAGCCGCTGGAAGCGGAGGATCCGGGCGAGGGTCTTGGGGCCGTAGCCGACCGCCGCCAGGAACCGGCGGCGCAGCTGCCGCTCGCCGAGCCCGATGGCCGGCCCGATGCCGGCCACCCGGCCCGGCGCGGCGGGGCCCCGCTCCAGCCGCGCGACCGCGGCGGCGACCAGCGGGTCGGGCCGGCGGGCGTCGCTGGCCGCTGCGACCAGCGTGGCCTCCACCACGGCAAGGCCGGCGGCGGGCGAGGCGGCTTCGGCCGCCCGCTCCTCCAGCTCCTGCCCGCGCCGCCCCCAGACGCCGTCGAGCGGCACGCGGGTGTCGAGCAGCTCGCTGGCGGCCGGTCCCAGCAGCGGCGGCGCCGCCCCGGGATGGAACCGGACGCCGACGACCGTCTCGCCGGCGACCCTTTTGACCGGCGCCGGCCCGGTGTCCGGGCCGGCGACCAGCAGGCCGCCGGCGAGCAGCACGATGTCCTGGCAGCCGTCGGGCAGCACCAGCCCGTCGCGGTCGGCGCCCTGCCC
>DASYRU010000063.1:0-13730 GCA_036004165.1 Actinomycetota bacterium | reverse complement strand
GGGGGGCCGTTGGTCAGGTTGAACTGCATCGGGCCGGCGCAGCAGCCGGCGCGGTTGATGCCGCTGCGGACCCCGGGGGCGGGGCTGCGGCCGTGGTCGGACTCGACCTTGCCGATCGCCGCCAGCAGCTGCCAACTCAGCACCGGGCAGGTCCTGGCGCCGGTCACGTACAGGCCCAGGAACTGGGCCGGGATGTCGGCAAGGGCGGCCTCGCTGGCGCCGATGTGCGGCCCGGCCGGGACGACGGCCGGGGCGGGTGCCGCCGCCCCGCCGCCGCCGAGGGCTCCCTTGACCGCCCGACCGACCGCGGCGGGCACGGCACCGACCGGGAACCCCGGGGAGGCCATCCCGGCGAGCAGGCCGAGCAGCAGGAGCGCGACCAGCGCTCCGGCGCCCAGCCGGGCCTGCGGGTTCACGGCACCGCCCACCCGGACCGGCCCAGGCGCACCCGCACCAGCGCGGTACGGACCCGGCCGCCGCCGGGGTCCGCCAGGACCAGCACCCGCACCTCGCGGGCGGAGACGCGGTCCTGCTGCAGCGGCCGGACCTGCTTCGGTGGCAGGTGGTGGCGCGCCGCGTACCAGGCGGCCGCCACCTTGGCCGGCCGCTCCCCCACCCGGCGGGACGCGGCGCCCTCCTTCCGGGCCGAACCGGCGTCGCGCCTTGCGGCGGGCCGCTCCCCCGCCGCGCCGGCCCGGGTGCCGGCGCGGCCGCCGGCCTGCCCGGCCCGCGCGCCGTCGCTCGAGGCCACCCGGGCGGCCGCGCTCGGCACGTCGCCGTGCTCGTACAGGACCACCACCAGCAGCGCCAGCGTCAGCGTCAGCGCGGCCGTCCTGCCGAGCCGCCGCCCGGTCGGTCCACCAAGCACCGTGAACGCCGCGCGGCCGGCCGAGGCGGCGGCGCCCGCCGACGCCCGGCCGCCGCGGCGCGCCAGGCGGGCCGCGCGGCCCGCCGCGCCGGCGCCGAACCGGGCCAGCCGGGACCGGGTGCGCGCCATCAGCTCGCACCCCCCCGCACCACCACGACCTTCGGGCGGCGGGACGGCGGTCGCCGGCTCGGCCGCCGCGGCAGCGGGCGCGGCCGCAGCCGCCGGCGGACCAGCCGGCGGACGGCCACGACGACGACCAGCAGCGGCGCGGTCGAGCCGGCCAGCAGCATCCCGACGTAGGCGTCGGCGGTGTGGGTCAGCTCGGCCGCCCGCACCACCACCAGCGCCGCAAGGGCCGAGCAGGCCAGCAGCCCCACCGACGCGGCCAGCGGCACCAGCCACAGGCGCAGCAGCGCCCGGCGGCGGCGCGGGTCGACCGCCAGCGGCACCACCAGCGGCCCGGCCAGGCAGAGCAGCCACACCAGCGCCTGGGCGCAGCTGGCCAGCATCGCAAGGGCCACCAGCAGCAGCGCGAACGGCAGCACGTAGAGCAGCGTGAGGGTGGCGATCACGGCCCGCTCCAGCCCGTGCCGGCCCACCGCCCAGTCCCCCACCGCGGTGACCCGGCCGCGCAGGAACCGCAGCACCCCGGCCTTGCCGGTGGGCGGGGCGGTGGCCAGCACCGTGGTGCCGGTCTGCAGCCGCGACAGGGGCTCGGCCACGAACGCCGTCCAGTAGCGGCCGGCGATCGTGCGCTGCGCCGCTCCGCCGGGGGCGGGCGCCACCGTCCCGCCGGGCACGCCGCGGTCCCCGGCCCCCAGCACCAGGTTGGGGACGGCCACGCCGGCCTGGCCGGCCAGCCGGGTGGCGGTCTGCGGCCTGGTGACCAGCAGGGTCAGGCCGAGCAGCACCAGCAGGGCCACCAGCCAGGCGCGGCCCGGCCGCCGGCGCAGCGTGCCCCATGCGGCAAGGGCGCAGGCGGCCACCAGGGTCACCCCCTCCAGCACCAGCCGGTGGCGCTCCCGCCAGACGGCCAGCGAACGGGCGGCCGCCTCCCCGGCCAGGAAGTCGAGCGGGCTCAGCCGGTGCACGTCGCGCTGGCGCTCGATCGAGGCGCGCGCCAGCCAGGCGGTGGAGCCCACCAGCCGGCGGGCGTAGGCGTTCAGGCCACCGCCGCCGTCGAGGGCGACCGTATCGCGCTGGTAGTCCCAGGTCGGCGCCGGCGGGGCCGCGCCCTGGTGGGGACGCAGCGCGTACACCACGGCCAGCAGCACGAAGGCGCCGACCAGGTAGGCGACCAGCACGGTGGCGATGCCCGCCCGGACGCCCCGGCGGGCGCCGGCGGTGGGCGGATCGGTCTGGGCCGGGGGCCGGCGGCGCCGGATGGTCATGCTCACGGGTGCCCCCTTTCGGAGCGGGAGCGGATGGCGAGGATGGGCCAGCGCGCGGCATGCCAGGCGTGTGCACCGCTTGGGCAAGGCTGCGCCGGCAAGATGCAAACCGGGGGGAGGACGGAGGAGGATGCTGCCTGCCGCCATGGTCGGTCGGCCCGGCGTCGAGGTCAAGCCTTGACTTCCCCGGGCGACATGGGGCGCCCTGGTCGGCGCTCGGACGGCGTCGAAGGAGGAGGTCAGGCGATGAAGGTCGTGGTCACCGGGGCTCTGGGCAAGGTCGGGCGGGCCGCTGTGGCGGCCCTGCAGCAGGCCGGCCACGAGGTCGTCGCCACCGATCTGGCCAGGGGCGTCTTCGAGCGGCCGGCCGAGGGCGAGCCGGCCTACCTGCAGGCCGACCTCACCGTCTCCGGCCACGCCTACGCGGTGGTCCGCGGCGCCGACGCGGTGGTCCATGCGGCCGCCATCCCCGACCCGAACCACAACCCGCCGGAGGTGGTGTTCGGCAACAACCTGCTGGCGACCTTCAACGTGCTGGAGGCGGCGGTCCGGTTCGGCGCCCGCCGCTTCGTCAACCTCTCCTCGGAGACCGTGCCCGGCTTCTTCTTCCCGGAGCGGCCGTTCCTGCCCGACTACGTCCCCGTCGACGAGCAGCACCCGGTGCGGCCGCAGGACCCCTACGCCCTGGCCAAGCACTTCGGCGAGCAGCTGATGGACGCCGCCGTGCGCCGCTCCGACCTGCGCTGCCTGTCGTTGCGGCCCTCCTGGGTGCAGTGGGAGGGCAACTACGAGCGCAACCTCGGCCCCTACGTCCGCGACCCGGCGGTGCCGTCTGCCAGCTTCTGGAGCTACGTCGACGTCTACGACCTGGCCGACGCGATCCGCCTGGCGGTCGAGTCCGACCTGCCCGGCCACGAGGTCTGCTACGTCGCCTCCCCCGACAACGCCACCGGGCGGCCGCTGGCCGAGCTGGTCCGCCGCTACTACGGCGACCGGGTCGAGCTGCGCGCGCTGGCCCGCGAGGACGCCTCGGGGATCTCCTGCGCCAAGGCGCAGCGGCTGCTCGGCTGGCGGCCCAGCCGTTCCTGGCGTGACTACCTCGACGAGCAGGGCCGGCTGCGTCCAGGGCTCGCGCCGGCGTCTGGCCACAAGGACGGTGCGATTGACCGCTGACCGCGGCGAAAGAATCCGCTAAACTCTCCTAACCAGTCATTCGTCGCTCGCCGTGGATCGCGGCTGGCCAGGTGTCGGCCTGGCAGCGTGGTGGCTAGGAAGGGGGGCGGATGGATCTCGGCCTCGGGTTCGACCAGGCCGCCATCGGGATGGCCCTCGTCGGCCTGGACGGCCGCTTCCTCCGCGTCAACCATGCCCTCTGCGAGCTGCTCGGCCATTCCGAGTCCGAGCTGCTGGCCGCCACCATCGACCAGCTGGCCGATCCCGGGGACGCCCCCGCCGGCCTGCCCACCCTGGCCGACCTCGGCAGCGCCGCCGCCCGGCAGGAGGGCCAGGGCTCCTTCCAGGTGGAGCGCACCTGCCGGCGGGCCGACGGCGGCCGCCTTGACCTGCTGATCAGCGCGGCGGTGCTGCGCGACCCGGAGGGCCGGCCGCTCGGCTTCTTCGGGCAGGTCCAGGACCTCACCGAGCGCAACCGGGCCGCCCGCGAGCTGCGCGCCAGCGAGCTGCGCCTGCGCTCGGTGGTCGCCAACGCGCCGATCGTGCTGTCGGTCTACGACCGCGACGGCATCTGCACCTTCTCCGAGGGCCGCGCGTTCGAACGGCTCGGGATCACCCCGTCCGAGCGGGTCGGCCGCTCCTATGTGGAGCTGCGCGGCGACCCGGCGGAGGCCGCCGCCGACTTCCAGCGGCTGCTGGCCGGCGAGGAGCTGTCCGCCAAACGCCCGGTCGGCGACCTGGTCTTCGACGTCCACTACCGGCCGCTGCCTGACCCCGACGGCGGTGTTGCCGGGGTCGTCAGCGTCGCCGTCGACGTCACCGACCTGGAGCGGGTGGAGCGCGACCGCCGCCACCTGCTCGGCCAGCTGATCACCGCCCAGGAGGAGGAGCGGCGGCGGCTCGCCGGCGACCTGCACGACGACGCCATCCAGTCGCTGACCGCCGCCCGGCTGCACCTGTCGGTGCTCGACCATCAGCTCGACCGCGTCGGCGGCGAGCGCGCCGCGGCGGTCCGGCCGGCGCTCGCCGAGGCCCGCGGGAACCTCGAGCAGGGGCTGGCCGCCGCCCGGACGTTCCTGTTCAACCTGCGTCCGCCGCTGCTGGACAGCGCCGGCCTGGAGCCCGCGCTGCGGCAGCAGCTCGCCAGGCTGTCGGAGCGGACCGGCTGCAAGACCGAGCTGGTCTGGCTGCTGGACGAGCGCCTCGACGGCGACCTCGAGACGGTCGCGTTCCGGGTGGTGCAGGAGGCGTTGGCGAACGTGGCCAGGCACGCCGACGCGACCGAGGTGCGGGTGCGGGCCGAGCGCGCCGGGCCGATGGTGGCGCTGGAGGTGACCGACGACGGGGTCGGGTTCGACCCGGAGGCGGCCAAGGAGCGGGCGGCGGCAACCGGCCACCTGGGCCTGCGCTCGATGGCCGAGCGGATCCAGACCGCCGGCGGCAGCCTGGAGATCGCCAGCGGGCCCGGCGAGGGCACGCGCGTGCTGCTGCGCCTGCCGGCGTAGCCTCGGCCCGTCAGGCGCTGCGGCGCCCGGCGAAGGCGAGCAGGTCGACGACCGGCGCCACCGTCGCCCTGGTCGGGGCCGGCGCCGGCGGCCGGGCGGGCAGGGTGGCGGGCAGGAAGCCGATCGCCGGCACCGGCGCGGCGGCCGCCAGCGTCTCGGCGACCTCGAACAGCAGGTCGGCCAGGACCAGGTCGAGGGCGGCGCAGACCGCCTCGAGCACCTCCGAGGAGGGCTCCTTGCGGCCCCGTTCGATCTCGGACAGGTAGGTGAGCGACACGCCGGCCGCTTCGGCCACCTCTCGCAGGGTGCGGCCCTGGTCCTGGCGCCGCCGCCGCAGCGCCGTCCCCACCGCCTCCCGCAGCTTCACGCGCCGACCACCTCGTCGATCAGGCCGTAGTCGCGTGCCTCCTCGGCCGAGAACCAGGTGTCGCGCTCGGTGTCGCGGTGGATGCGCTCCACCGGCTGCCCGGTCGCCTCGGCCAGGATCTGGTCGATGCGGGCCCGCTGGCGCAGGATCTCCTCGGCCGCCCGCTCCAGGTCGGTCGCCTGGCCCTGGAACTGGCCCGCCCACGGCTGGTGGATCAGCACGCGGGCGTTGGCGGTGGCCCGCCGCCGGCCGCGGGTCCCGGTGGCCAGCACCACCGAGGCCAGCGAGGCGGCCATGCCCGCGCAGGTGGTGGTCACCGGGCAGCGGAGCTGGGCGATGGTGTCGATGATCGCCAGGCCCGACAGCACCTCCCCGCCGGGGGAGTTGATGCGCAGCTCGATCGGGGGCTCCGGGTCCTCGCCCTCCAGGTAGAGTAGGCGGGCCATCACGTCGTTGGCCTTCTCGGCGTCGATCGGGCCCGACAGCAGGATCACCCGGCGCCGCAGCAGCCGGTCGACCGGGTCGATCGGCCGGTCGAACGCCTCGGTGAAGCTGCCGGTGGTCATGGCTGCACGGTACCGGACGCAGCAGCCGCCGGCGACCGGTTCCGCCCACAGCGGAGCGGGACCGGGCGACCGGTGGCAGACTTCGGGGCCTGCCACCGGATCGACAGAGCGGAGCGTGGGCATGGCCGCATTCCACCGGATCGAGGGGTTCGTGATCGTCGCCGGCTGGGGGGTGCTGTTCCTGTGGGGCATCGCCCTGTTCCTCACCAAACGCCCCGCCAACCGCCTGTACTGGGGCCTGCTGTCGGGCCTCCAGATCCTGCTTGGCGTGCAGCTGCTCGCCGGGCTGGTGCTGCTGCTCAGCGGCGGCCGCCAGCCGCTGCTGCACTACCTGTACGGCGCCGTGTTCCCCGCCGTGGTGCTGGTGGTCTGCCACGTCTTCAGCCGTGGCCTGGTGAAGGAGCCGTTCCACCTGTTCTTCACCTGGGGCGCCTTCTTCATCTTCGGGCTGACCGCACGGGCGCTCATGACCGGCCTGGGTCTGGGATGACGTAGGCTACAGCACGGCAGCGTCCGCACCGACACGAGGAAGGTCATCCTGCCCCCCCGTCGCCGCGCCACCGCCATCCGCCGTCTCGGCCTGGTCGCGCTTGCGCTGACGGCCGCCGGCTGCACGCCGACCAGCGTGACCGAGCAGGGGAAGGCGATCTACGACACCTACAACCTGTTCCTGTACATCGCCGCGGTCGTCTTCGCGGTGGTGTCCGGCCTGGTCATCTGGTCGGTGATCCGCTACCGCCGCCGCGGCGACGAGCTGCCGCAGCAGACCCACGGCAACACCGCGCTGGAGCTGACCTGGACGCTGATCCCCACGCTGATCGTGCTGCTGCTGTTCGTGGTCACCATCCGGACCCAGGACAAGGTGCTGGAGCCCTCCGCCCGTCCCGCGCTGACGGTGGACGTGACCGCCTTCCAGTGGAGCTGGCGCTTCACCTACGAGGGCAGCGGCGCCGAGGTGGTCGGCAGCCGCGGCAACGTGCCCGAGATGGTGGTGCCGGTCGGCCAGCCGGTGCGCATCAAGCTCCGCTCGGCCGACGTGGTCCACTCCTTCTACGTGCCACGGACCCTGTTCAAACGCCAGGCGATTCCCGGCGTCACCAGCGAGTTCGACCTCACCTTCCAGGAGGTCGGCGTCTACCCGGGGCAGTGCACCCAGTTCTGCGGCCTGGCCCACGCCGAGATGCTGTTCCGCGTCCGCGTGGTCAGCCAGGGCGAGTTCCAGAGCTGGCTGGCCACCGCCACCAGGAGCGGCGCACCCGGCCAACCAGGGATGTAAGGAGCGACGACCCGAGATGGCATCCACCCAGCTTCCCGCCCCCGCGCTGCCGGAGGCCCACGAGCCGGAGCCGAGCGGGCTGGTCGACTGGCTCACCACCGTCGACCACAAGAAGATCGGGCTCCTCTACATCTTCACCTCGTTCGCGATCTTCCTGGCCGGCGGCGTGCTGGCGTTGCTGGTCCGCGCCGAGCTGGCAGAGCCCGGCCTGCAGACGATGGGCGAGAACACCTACAACCAGGTGTTCACCATGCACGGGACGCTGATGATCTTCCTGTTCGCCGCCCAGGTCTCCACCGGCCTGGCCAACTACCTGGTGCCCCTGCAGATCGGCGCCGCCGACGTCGCCTTCCCGCGGGCCAACGCGATGTCCTACTGGCTGTACCTGTTCGGCAGCCTGATCGTGCTGAGCAGCTTCTTCGTGGCCGGCGGCCCGGCCGCCGCCGCCTGGACCGCCTACCCGCCGCTGTCGACCCAGTACCTGCAGGGGACCGGCATGGACCTGTGGATCATCGGCCTCGCGGTGGTCGGGATCGCCGGCATCCTGGGCGCGGTCAACCTGGTCACCACCATCTTCCGCATGCGGGTGCCGGGCATGACGATGTTCCGCACGCCGCTGTTCACCTGGGGGGTGCTGGTCAACCAGCTGCTGATCCTGTTCGCCTTCCCGCCGCTGACCGCCGCGCTGGCGCTGCTGTTCCTGGACCGCAACTTCGGCGCCGTCTTCTTCGACGCTTCCGCCGGCGGCGACCAGCTGCTGTTCCAGCACGTCTTCTGGTTCTTCGGCCACCCGGAGGTGTACATCATCATCCTGCCGATCTTCGGGGTGATCAGCGAGGTCATCCCGGTGTTCTCGCGCAAGCCGCTGTTCGGCTACCGGGCGATGGTGTTCGCCTTCTTCGGCATCGCGGCGCTGTCGTTCGGCGTCTGGGCCCACCACATGTTCGCCACCGGCGCGGTGTACCTGCCCTACTTCTCGATCATGTCGCTGCTGATCGCGGTGCCAACCGGCATCAAGGTGTTCAACTGGATCGGCACGATGTGGCGGGGGGCGATCACCTTCTCGACCGCGATGCTGATGGCGCTCGGCTTCATCCTGGTGTTCGTCGTGGGCGGCATCACCGGCGTCTTCCTGGCCTCGCCGCCGATCGACTTCGCCGTCAACGACACCTACTACGTGGTCGCCCACTTCCACTACATCATGGTCGGCGGGCTGCTGTACGGGATGTTCGCCGCCTTCTACTTCTGGTTCCCGAAGTTCACCGGGCGGCTGCTGTCGGAGCGGCTGGGCCGCTGGCACTTCTGGACCTTCCTGGTCGGCTTCAACCTCACCTTCTTCGTGCAGTTCCTGGTCGGCCTGGACGGCATGCCGCGACGCATCGCCGACTACTCGGTCCAGGAGTGGACCAGCGCCAACCGGGCGTCCACGCTGGGGGCGTTCCTGACGGGGATCTCGGTGCTGATCTTCCTGTGGAATGTCCTGGTCTCGATCCGCCGCGGCCGGCCGGCCGGCGACGACCCCTGGGAGGGCAACAGCCTGGAGTGGGTGACCAGCTCGCCGCCGCCGCACCACAACTTCCGCCAGATCCCCCCGATCCGCTCCGAGCGTCCCGCCTTCGACCGCCGCCACCAGCCGGTGGGCGAGCCGCGATGACCGACGAGGCCGCCATCCTGCTGCGGGTCGCCCTCTTCGGCCTGGTCGCCGGCGTCATCTACTGGGTGGTGAGCGACTACGAGGCGCTCGGCACGGTGACGCTGCTGCTGCTCGGCGTGGGGCCGGGCTTCGCCGGCCTCGTCCTGGTGCAGGAGCACCGCCAGCAGGGCGGCCCGGCGGAGTCGCGCGCCGACGCGCTGCGCCGTCTTGCCGGCGTCCCCCCACGCGACCCGCCTGGCCCGCGCGACCTGGAGGACGACGACCTCGGCGTGCTGCCGCTGCCGACCATCTGGCCGTTGGCCGCCTCGCTGGGTGTTGCCCTGCTGCTGACCGGCCTGATCTACGGGCTGTGGCTGGCGGTCCTCGGCGTCGGGGTGACCGCCTACGCGGCCTGGGGTTGGCTGGCGTCGGTCAACCGCGAGAACCGCTATGGCCCGCTCAAGGCCGAGGCGCCGCCGCCCGACCCGCCGCCCGACCCGCCGGCCGAGGACGCCGAGGGGCGCTGACCTACTCCGGGGCGGTCGGTTCCAGCGGGGTGGTCTCGTAGTCGCCGTCGGCGGAGCGGCGCAGGCGCACCCCGGACGACACCCTCGCCGGGTGGACGTGGGAGCGCCGCAACGCCCGGCATACCCAGAAGGTCGCCAGCCAGGTCAGCACCGGGGCGATGAACAGCCCCCACTGCAGGATGCGGGTGATCGTCTCCACCGGGAGGTTCAGCAGCACGCCGAAGATGTCGTTGCCGCCCTCCAGGAACATGATGAAGAACACCATCAGGCCGGCCGCGCCGGTGGCGGTCCGCGCGGGCGCGTCGCGCGGCCGGTCCAGCAGGTGGTGCTCTTCCCGGTCCCTGGTGAAGCGGCGCTCGATCCACGGCCACAGGGTCAGGATCCCGAAGGCGATGCCGGGGAACAGGATCGCCGGCCAGAACACCTCCGAGATGGTGTAGCCGAACACCGTCAGGTCCCACGGCGGCCCCAGCCGCAGGGCGCCGTCCAGCCAGCCGATGTACCAGTCCGGCTGCGCCGGCGAGGTCACGTCGAACGGCCGGAACTGCCCGAACTGCCACACAGGGTTGATCTGCGCCAGGCCGCCGAGCAGGGCGAGCACGGCGGAGGTCATCAGCAGCAGCCCGACCGACTTGAAGGTCTGCTGCGGCCAGAAGCGCTTGCCGACCACGTTGCGCTCGCTGCGGCCGCGGCCCGGGTACTGGGTGTGCTTCTGCAGCACCAGCACGAAGAGGTGCACGCCGACCAGCGCCAGCAGCAGGGCGGGCAGCAGCATCACGTGGAACACGAACAGCCGCGAGATGATGTCGCCGGCCGGGAACTCGCCGCCGAACAGCAGGTAGGTGACCCAGGTCCCGATCACCGGGATGGCCAGCGTGACCGAGTAGAAGATGCGCAGGCCGATGCCGCTGAGCAGGTCGTCGGGCAGCGAGTAGCCGGTGAAGCCCTCGGCCAGCGCCAGCAGCAGCAGCACGATGCCGATCAGCCAGTTCACCTCGCGGGGGCGGCGGAAGGCGCCGGTGAAGAAGATGCGGCACAGGTGGATGACGATCGCGGCCACGAACACCAGCGCCGCCCAGTGGTGCGTCTGGCGCATCAGCAGCCCGGCGCGGACCTCGAAGGAGATCCGCAGCACCGAGTCGTAGGCGGCCGACACCTCCTGGCCGTGCAGGGGCGTGTAGGGGCCGTCGTAGACGGTCTCCTTGACCGACGGGTTGTAGAAGAAGGTCATGAACACGCCGGTGAACACGAGCACGACCAGGCAGAACAGAGCGATCTCGCCGAGCAGGAAGGTCCAGTGGTCGGGGAAGACCTTGCGCAGGGCGCGGCGGGCGAAGCTGGTCGTCCCGAGCCGCTCGTCGAGGTACCTGATCGAGCGCTCGATCACCGTCTCCCGCCGGCTCATGGCTTCCCCCGGTCCCAGAACGCCGGTCCGACCGGCGCGTCGAAGTCGCCCGTCGCGACCAGCACGCCCTGGTCGTCGACCTCGAGCGGCAGCTGCGGCAACGGCCGGGCGGCCGGCCCGAAGAACGGCTTGGCGCCGTCGAGCACGTCGAACTGGGACTGGTGGCAGGGGCACAGCAGCGAGTGCGTCTCGGCGCGGTACAGCCCCACCGGGCAGCCGGCGTGGGTGCAGATCTTGGAGTAGCAGACGTGGGTGCCCTCCGGGACGCCCGCCAGCTTCTCCGGCGGCAGCCGCAGCAGCCCCTCCGGCACCCGGATCAGCAGCGCCTGCGAGTCGGCGGAGCCGGCGTGGCCCTCGGGGAACACGGTGATGAAGCCGTTCTCGGGGATCGAGTCGAGGGTGATCAGCTTGCCGGTCTCGTCCACCACCTTGCTGCCGCGCTTCCAGGCGGTCTGCTTCAGGGTCCGCCCCGGTGCCGGCCCCAGCGACAGCACCGGCAGCAGCAGCGCCAGCCCCAGCGCCCCGCCGGCCCCGGCGAGCAGCTTGACCAGCACGGAGCGGCGGCCGAGGACGGGACCGACCTCGTCGGCGACGGCGTGCTCGAAGGCCTCCCGCCCCGCCTCGCCGCTGGTGAACTCGTGGCGCTCCTCGACGGCGTCGTGGGCGGCGAGCAGCTTGTTGCCCCACAGCACGATGCCGACGCCGAACCCGCCGAGGGCCAGCGCGAACAGCACCCCCTCCAGCTGGGTCTGCCCGCCGGCGAAGTAGACGACGAACAGGCCGATCCCGGCCAGGATGGCGACCACGAAGGCGACGGCGGCGGCCCGTTCGGCCCCTCGCTGCTCGGCGGTCAGCTCCGGGGTCGCCCGCTCCCGCTCCCGATCGACGGTCATCGCGGCCTCAGCTCCGCCCGCCGATCAGGCGCGCCGCCAGCACCAGCACGCCAAGCCCGATCACCCAGGCCACGAACCCCTCCGGCACCGGCCCCTTGCCGCCGATCGGCGCGCCGCCCCGGTTGTAGGGGCGGGTCTTCAGGCTCTCGACGTAGGCGGCGATGTCGTTGACGTTCTGGGTGCTCTCGGCGTCGTTGGGGGCGTAGTCGGTGAGCCCGCCGCCGACCGGCATCTGGCCGGGGCCGATCCTGGTCGCCTCGGCCACGTCCAGCGGGGAGACGTCCTGCAGCGACGGGGCGATGTTCTCGCCGCCGAGGGCGGCCCCGGCGCCGTTCATGCCATGGCAGGCCGCGCACGCCTGCCCGTACAGGGCCCGCCCGCGGGTGACGTCGCCGCGGCCGACGTCGACCTCGGGCAGCTGGGCGTCGCCGACGCTCCTGCCGATGTAGACGGTGAGGGCGCGCATGTCCTCCTCGCTGAACCGCGGGCGGCCACGCTCGATCGCCGGCCCCGTGGTGTCCTTCCACGGCATCCGGCCGGTGCGCAGCGCCCAGTCGACCGCCGCCGCGCCGCCGACGTCCTGCAGCGAGGGGACGGTGGCGTAGGCGCTCCGCCCGGCCGGGTCCGGGCCGTGGCAGGAGGCGCAGGCCTGCTGGTACAGCTCGCGGCCGCGGGCGAACAGGGCCGGGCTGTCGCCCGGCTGCTGCTGGGCGGCGACCCCGGAGGTGGCGGTCCCGGTCGTGGGGGTGAGCAACAGGGCCAGCAGGGCGATACCGCCAAGGAGGATCGCGGTCCTGCGCACGCGGCTGCTCCCTTCGCCGAGCCCGGCCGACGGGATGATCCGTCGGTCTCATGCTAGTACAGCACGCACCCACCTTGACCGGCGGAGAGCGATAGGCTGCCAGGGGTGCAGCGGCGTGGGAGGGAGGTCGATGGGCGAGGACGAGCTGACCTACGGCAGCTACCTGCGGATCCCCGAGCTGCTGGCGCTGCAGCGGCCACGCTCCCGGCCGGCCCACCCGGAGGAGCTGCACTTCATCGTCGTCCACCAGGCGCTCGAGCTGTGGATGAAGCTGATGCTGCACGACCTGGAGCGGGTCATCGCGCTGCTCGACCAGGACGACTTTCCCCGCGGCCTCGCCCTGCTCGGCAGGGTCAACCGGACGCTGGAGAACGGGCTGGACCAGATGCGCAGCCTGCACACGCTGGCCCCGTGGGACCTGCAGCAGTTCCGCAGCTACCTGGGGACCGCCAGCGGCTCCCAGTCGGTGCAGTTCCGCGAGCTGGAGCTGCTGTCGGGGCTGCGCGAGCCGGCCTACCTGAAGGCGCTGGAGGTCGAGTACGCCGCAGGGCCGCCTGAGGCGCTGGCCGGCCGCCTGGCGGCCCGGTCGCTGGCAGACGCGCACGCCGAGGCCGCCGACCGCCTCGGGATCGCCACCCAGGAGGCATGGGCCGACCTGTACGTCGACCCGGGCAAGCGGGTCGACTTCTACCTGGTCTGCGAGGCCCTGGTCGACTACGACGAGCGCTGGGCCCGCTGGCGCCAGGAGCACGTCGCGCTGGTGCAGCGCGCCCTCGGCGACCACGCACGCGGCACCGGCGGCATGGCCCTCACCTACCTGCAGCGCACCACCCGCTACCGGTTCTTCCCCACCCTGTGGGCGCTCCGCGACGAGCTGGTGGTCCGCGGCGGCGGCGAGCTGGTCGGCGGGCCCCGCGGCACGGTCGCCGCCGAGGCAGGACAGGCCGACGCAACCGCAACCTAGTCAAGGAAGGAGCCCCCCACGTGGAGTACCGCCGGTTGGGCGCCAGCGGCGTCAAGGTCTCGGAGATCGGCCTCGGCTCCTGGCTCACCTACGGGCTCGGGGTCGAGGCCGAGATGGCCAAGGCGTGCGTGGCCAGCGCCTACGAGCTCGGGGTGCGCTTCTTCGACACCGCCAACGTCTACGGGCGGGGGGCGGCCGAGCAGGTCCTCAGGGAGGCGTTGGCCGGCTACGACCGCTCCTCCTACGTGCTCGCCACCAAGGTGTTCCATCCGATGGGCGACGGCCCCAACGACCGGGGGCTGTCCCGCAAGCACGTGGTCGAGCAGTGCCACGCCAGCCTGCGGCGGCTCGGCACCGACT
>DASYRU010000062.1:0-3686 GCA_036004165.1 Actinomycetota bacterium | reverse complement strand
AGGAACGCGTTGGAGGCCGCCAGGATCGTCGCCCTGGTCGGCGGCCGCGTCTGCACCGGCTGCAGGGCGGTCACCAGCCGCCGGGTGCCCTCGACCGTGCTGGTCGCCGAGGCGGCCACCGCCCTCGCGACCCGGACGTCGCGGCCGAGCAGCGGCACCGCGCCGAGCTGGCGCAGCGGCCAGCGGCCCAGCCGCGCCTCGGCGTTGGCTGCCGACGCCTCGGCCTGGTCGATCAGCGCCTGCCGCTGCTCCAGCCGGCCGGCCTGGAAGCCGCCCGCCCTGGCCAGCAGGCTCCGGGTGACGGCCAGGTCGTCCTCGACCAGCCGCGCCTGGCCCCTGGCGGCGACGGCGGCGGCGGCCCCGGCGCCCAGCAGCGATCCCAACAGCACCAGCAACAGCAGACGTCGACGCACCAGGGCCCCCCCTTGCGGCGTTCCGCGATGGCGGGCCGAAGACTACCGCGCCGCGGCGGCCACCTCGACCTGGGCTCCGCCCTTGTCGAGCGACTGCTGGGCGGCCTCCAGGGTGGCGACCACCCGCACGCCGTTCCAGGCGTCGGTCCGCGGCCGCTCGCCGCTGCGGCAGCAGTCCAGGAAATGCTCCAGCTCCAGGGCCAGCGGCTCGGTCAGGTCGGTGCGGGGCACGTGCAGGTCGCCGCGGCGCAGCCGGAACTGGAACTCGCCGAACCCGCCCATGCCGACCGGGTCGGCGCCCTTGTCGTAGACCCGCAGCTTCGCCTCGGAGTCCAGGTCGTCGAAGATCACCATCCGCCTGGAGCCGACCACGGTGGTGCGGCGCAGCTTGGAGGGGTCCAGCCAGGAGACGTGCAGGTGGGCGAGGACGCCGCCGTCGTAGCCGAGGGTGGCGAAGACCACGTCCTCGACGTCGGCGTGCAGGTAGCGGGCGCCGCGGGCCGCCACCCAGCGGGGCGCGCCGCCGATCAGGTAGTTGGCGATCGACACGTCGTGGGGGCCGATCGACCACAGCGCGTTGATGTCCCGCTGGATGCGGCCGAGGTTGACCCGCTGGGAGTGCAGGTACCACAGGTCGCCGAGCTCGCCGGCGTCCAGCAGCGCCCGCATCCGGGTCACGGCCGGGTTGTACTCGAAGGTGTGGCCGACCATCAGCACCCTGCCGGCGCGTTCGGCCGCCTCGGCCAGGCCGACCGCCTCCACCGTCGACAGGGCCAGCGGCTTCTCCACCAGCACGTGCTTGCCGGCGGCCAGGCCCTCCTGGACCAGCGCGGTGTGGGTGCGGGCCGGGGAGGCGATCACCAGCGCGTCCACCTCCGGGTCGGCCAGGGCCTCCGCCGGGTCGTGCAGGGTCCGCACCCACGGGTAGCGGTGGTCGACCTCGGCCAGCCGGGTGGGGTCAGGGTCGACGCAGGCCACCCAGCGGCGGCCAAGGCGCAGGTGCAGGTTGCGGGCCAGGTTCGGCCCCCAGTAGCCGTAGCCGAGCAGCGCGACCCGCGGCTCCTCGATCCGGCTCACCTCCAGCACATCGGCGCTCCCGAGCGGCCCATCCTATCGGGCCGGCCCGCTTGACCTCGCGCCGCCGCCGCCGCCCGCCGTCGACCCGTCGCCCGGACGATCGACTCGGTGGTCCGATCGAAGATTTGCCCATGTCGCGTGAGATGGCCACATTTTCGGCATCCACGGCGGTTTGCTAGACTCCGGCGGCCCTTCCTGCCGTGCGACCTCGCAAGCCCGGCACCGTGACCCGCGGCGCCGGGCGAGTCGGGCAGCCCGCCACCGGAGACCTTCGGGGGATGACCGTTGACCATCAACCGCTCCGTCCTGCGCTGGGTCAGCGCGGTGACGGTCTTGCCGCTGCTCGGGCTCGCCTGGTTCACCTTGTTGCCGACCCCACGGGCGTCGGCCCTGTTCAGCCAAGGCATCTCGGTCTCGCCGACGGGGTACGACGCCTACGATCAGCGTGTGGCGGTCGACCGGCAGGGAGACGCGGCGCTCGTCTGGGTGCGCAAGTCCCGGACGTATCCGTACACCTGGCGGGTTCAGTTCCGGTCCCGTAGTCACACCGGCGCGTGGGGCTCCACCATCACCGTCTCACCGTCCGGCCAGGCCCCTCGCAGCCCGAAGGTCGTGCTCGACGACGACGGTGACGCCGTCGTGGTGTGGGACGCGTACAACGGCACGGACTACCACGTCTACGCGCGGAGAGTGTCCCGCACCGGCGCGTTGGGAACGCTGCGGGTGCTGACGCCGGGCGGGGTGAGCATCCACGGCACCGACGTCGCCGTCGACCCCGACGGTGACGCCGTGGTGACCTGGGCGGAATGGCACAGCACCGGCGCCACCTTCCCGATGATGCGCCGCTACTCCAGGAGCGGGACGCTGTCCGCGCCGGTGGTGCTGGCGTCGAGCCCGGCGCGAGCGGACCCCCCGGCGGTGGCCTTGGACCGGCAGGGCGACGCCGTCCTCGCCTGGGCCAACGACTGGCTGGTGCAGTCCCGGACCCTCAGCGCGTCCGGGACACTGGGCCCGCTCATGACGGTGTCGCCGGACCTCTCGCCGATCGACCGCCACTTCGTGGCGCGGGTGACGATCGACCGGGACGGTGACGCGCTCGTGACCTGGGAGCACTGGACCGCCGCGGACCTGAGCACCCAGATATGGGGGCGCTGGATTTCCCGTGACGGGGTCGTCGGCGCGGTCCGGCAGCTCACCCCCTCGTCGCACACGGACATGTCGAACTACTCCGTTTCGAGCGACCTCGACGGCGATGTGATGCTGACCTGGGACCTGTTCCCGAGCGCGAACCTGTACGCCCGCCGGATCAGCCGCACGGGGACGATCGGGCAGCCGGTCCTGGTGACCTCATATGGCCGTCTCCACACCGTGCGCATCGACGACGACGGTGACGGCATCGTGGTCTGGCAGGGGAAGGGCACCGACAACATTGTCTCGAACGTGCGCGCTCGCCGCGTCACCTCGTCGGGGACGTTCGGAACCGCGCAGGTGGTCGCGTCGAACGGCAGATACCCGACGACGGCCGTCAGCCCGACCGGACGCGCGTTGGTCGCATGGGAACGGCAATTCCAGGTCGACCTGCGGATCCAGGCCAGCGTCGGTCCGTGACCGCAGCTGACGCTCGCTGAGCTGAAACAAGCACTACAGGGCCTTGGGTGTTGGATTGGTAGGCGTGTGTGACCGTGGCCAGGCAAGCTTGGCGGGTCGGGCGCCGTCACGGAGCGGTCAGCTCGACGACCGGTGTGGTCCCCGCAGGATGCACCGCGGCGACCCTGAGCCCCGCCGCCGCGGCCACTGTGGCGAGGTGGGCGACGGTGCGTTCGCGGCCGCCGAAGTAGGCGAGCACCCGCAGGTCCATCTCGGTGCGGCTGTCGGCGTCGGTGGCGAACTTCTCCACCACGAAGACCTTGCCGGCGCTGCCTGCCGCTTCCGCGCAGCGCCGCAGGATCGCGCGTGCTGCCGGATCGTCCCAGTCGTGCAGGATCGCGCAGAGCAGATAGCCGCCGGCGCCCGGCGGCAGCGGATCGAAGAAGCTGCCGGCGATCGCATCGCCGCGGTCGGCCAACCCCGCCGCCGTCAACGCCTTGCGCGCAGCCTCGGCGGCACCGGGCAGGTCCAGCACCGTGCCCCGCAAGGCCGGATACTTGGCCAACATCGCGATCAGCAGCGTCCCGTTGCCGCCGCCGACGTCGACCA